>DASZJO010000158.1:0-10593 GCA_035948015.1 Puia sp. | reverse complement strand
GGAGGCGCCGCCAGTAGTTGCCACACGGCCCGAGTTCATGCGCCGGATGAAGGATATGGCGGCAGTGAGCGGGGGAATGGGCGGCTTCTATGCAAATATGCCGGATGAGGTGAATCTTACGGTAAACGGGAACCATCCGATCTACCAGTCGATCTTAAAGGAAGGCGACAGACCGAGGCAAGAGAAGTTGGTGCATAATTTGTCAGACCTCGCGTTGTTATCGCAAGGGTTGTTGAAGGGGAATAACCTGACAGATTTTATCCAGCGAAGCGTCGAGTTGATGAGCGGAGAGCCGAAGGGGAGGATAATCCTGGAGGCATAACAGAGGAGTGGGGCGGGACTGGTTTGAGGAGGGGAGGTGTTGAGGGCAGCGGAAGGGTTTGTCACAGAGTGGCGATCGGGGGGATCGGGGCAGCGGAAGGATCGGCGGATTGTGGGAGTTCAGAAGGAGCGAAGTCGAGGATCTTTAGCTGGAGGTTTTTCTGGTTGTTCCATTCGTTCTCTTCCAGCGTATAGACGATATCGATAAGGTTGCCGGTTTGAAGGAAGGGGAATTTGGCTGCCAGGCCGAATCCGATCCCATCCATGAAGGTGGCCCCCTGGCGGAGGGCAAAGCGAATATGTTGTTCCTTGACGATGCGGGAGCCGTTGTCAGAGACATTGCGGCTTATAAAGACGGGCGGGGTATTTCCGGGCCCGAAGGGTTGCATTTGTTCCAATATATTATAGAACGTCGGTCGGATGGCGTCAAAGGAAAGAGTCGAGTCGACGACTAGTTCCGGGAATAAAGAGTCGGGCTGGATGGTGGCGGCGACGGTTTCTTCGAACTTCATGATGAAGGCTTCGACCTGTTCGGGCAGGAGGGTGATGCCGGCGGCGGCAAAGTGTCCGCCGTAGCCCAATAAATGTTCACGGCAGGCATGGATGGCCTCATAGACATTAAATCCATTGACGCTTCGGGCGCTTCCGGAGATGACTTCGCCGCTGCGGGTCAGGATGACCGTGGGGCGATAATAACGTTCGATCACTCGCGAGGCTACAATCCCCACTACGCCTTTATGCCAGTGTGGCTGGAAGAGGACGGTGGATCTCCGATCGGGGTTGGCGGTGTCTTTTTCGAGGATGGCGAGCGCTTCTTCGGTCATGCTGCTGTCGGCCTCTTTCCGGTCCGTGTTGTCGGCGTGAAGTTGGCTGGCATAGGAGAGGGCGAGCGCGGGGTCTGATTCGATGAAGAGGTAAACGACCTTTCTGGCATCGTCCATTCGTCCTGCTGCGTTAACCCGGGGCGCGATCATGAACACCAGGTTGACCATTTTGAGAGACTGGTTGATGCCGCTCAGCTGGATGAGCGCGCGTATGCCATTATTTGGGCTTTCGTTGATCTTCTTCAAACCATAGTAGGCGAGGATGCGGTTTTCACCGTCTACGGGGACGATATCCGCGGCAATTGCGGTGGCGACGAGGTCAAGGTATTGGAAGGCCTCTTCGGGGGGGAATCCCAATTGGGCGGAGAGGGCGGTGATCAGTTTGAAGCCCACGCCGCAGCCGCAAAGGTCCTTGTAGGGATAGGGGCAGCCGGGTTGTTTGGGATTGAGGATGGCTACGGCTTGCGGCAGTTCGTCATCGGGCAGGTGGTGGTCGCAGACGATGAAGTCGATGCCCAGGGCGGCGGCATAGGCGATGAGATCAACGGATTTTATGCCGCAGTCCAATGAAATTATGAGTGAATAGCCGTTCTCATCGGCAAAGTCGATACCTAATTTCGAAACGCCATAGCCTTCACGATACCGGTTGGGGATATAGAAGTCGAGCTTTTCGGTAGGGCAGACCTTTCCAAGGAATTGGTAGAGGCAGGCAACAGCGGTAGTGCCATCCACGTCATAGTCGCCATAGACAAGGACTCTTTCTCCTTCCTCAATGGCAGAGAGGATCCGGTCAACGGCTGCGCGCATGTCCTTCATCAGCCAGGGATCGTGAAGCGCGCTCAACTGGGGACGAAAGAAGTCTTTGGCCTGGTCAAAAGTAAAAACACCCCGCTGGACTAGCAGCCGGCAAAGTACTTCACTTATCCCGAGCCCGGCCTGCAATGACCGGGTGGCGGCGGGGTCCGAGGGTAATATTTTCCAGCGCTTTTCCATCAATACTTTCTGTCTGTTGTGTACCGGACCAGTTCTTCCAGCCCCTTACGGGCATCGTTATCCTCAAATTGGTGGAGGATGGCAAGGGCTTCGTCCCTATAGATGTACATTTGCCGGGTGGCATAGCTGATGCCGCCGGTCTCGATCACTTTCCGGATAACCTGCTGTACTTTTTCGGAGTCTTTATTATGATTCTTGATCAGGTAGATCATCTGCCGTCGTGCCGCCCTGTCAAGATGATTGAGGGTATATATAAGCGGAAGGGTCAGCTTCTTTTCCTTGATGTCGTTCCCTGTAGGTTTGCCGACGGCTTCATTCCCATAGTCAAACAGGTCATCCTTGATCTGGAAGGCGATCCCAACCTTTTCGCCGAACTGTCTCAGGAGCTCCGCCTTTGCCTCGTCCTGACTCGCAGCATAGGCGCCGGCGGCGCAGGAGGAAGCGAGGAATGAGGCCGTTTTATTACGGATGATCTCGAAGTAGACAGCTTCGCTGAGGTTGAGGGACCTTGATTTTTCGAGCTGAAGGAGCTCGCCTTCGACCATATTCTGGATGGAACCATTAAGAATCTGGAGAACTCTGAAGTCGCCGTGATCGAGGGACAGAGACAGGCCTTTGGAAAGCAAATAGTCGCCGACCAGGACGGAAATCTTAGTTTTCCACAGGGCGTATGTGGAAAAAAAGCCCCGTCTTTCCAGGGACTCATCCACGACATCGTCATGAACGAGCGTCGCGGTATGTAATAGTTCTACGAGGGAGGCTGCGCGGTAGGCAGCTTCGTTGACGGGGCCGCAGAGTTTGGCGGAGAGCAGCACGAACATGGGGCGGAGCTGTTTGCCTTTCCGGTTGACAATGAACTGCATGATCCTGTCCAGCAGGGGGGTCTGGCTTTTGACCGCTTCTTTGAACCTTTTCTCAAAGCTGGCCAGCTCTTCGCGTAGTATGGATTGCGCAATTTTCATGCTATAATCGTTTGTTCAAGCGGGTGATGAAAACGCCGGCCGGAAAATTGACTGCGAAAGGTGTTGGAAGGACAATATTACCACTTTCAAAATTATTTCCCGGTCCGAGCAACTAAAATTAAAATTGGCCTGTCTAACGGTCGTTGCCATACAACTTTTATTTTATACGTATTGTTAAAAAAATTTGGTTATTGCGCACCAATCTCTATTTTTGCAGCATATTCTTCTCAGGTTTAATTCATTCATTCACATAAATATCAGTTATGGCCAGTAAAAAATTGACTCTTTTGATTGGGTTAATCTGCCTGTTCCTGTCATATGCGAATGCCCAGGGTGTGGGCAGTAGCTATGATATTCGGGACTCTTCCCTTATTCCTACCAGACGACTTGCTCAGCACAATGAATTCCTGAACAATACATATCCCTTTCCGGCCAAACCAAGGAATGAATGGGAAATCGGGATAAAAGGCGGCTATACGTACGGATGGACTTCTATAGCTAACTGGGGCCCTACGGGCGGCTTTGGGTTTCAAGTCCGAAAGGCGTTGGGTTATGTGGTTTCGGTCCGGGCGGAATATGACTGGATCAGGCTGCGCGGCCTGAATTATCAATATTCCCAATCTTATGGGAAGAATGGTCCGCTGAGCGCGATCTATCCTCAGCAGGCGAGCGGGCAATGGGATTCCATTTTCTACAATTATCGTTCCACGGTACATGAGCTCTCACTGCAAGGCGTGTTCAGCTTCAATAATATTAATTTTCACAAGGCCAAAGTTGGTTTTAACTGGTATTTATTCGGCGGTATCGGCGCTGCGACGTACAGCACCTTATATAAAGCCGACCCCAATTACCTTCCGGGATACGTAGCGGTGATCAATCAATTCCCGAATGATGAGGACTACAAGCACAAAAAGCAAATTCGTAGTGCATTGAAGAACGTACTGACCGGGAATTGGAATACGATCGCCGAACGGCCCAGTACCAGCGGGACGCTCGGTGGAGTGCCGCTTACCATTGTTGGTGTTCTGGGTATCGGTGCGGAGTTCAAGCTGACCGACCGGTTGAATATCCAGGTTGAGGATAAGGTGTCCCTAACAACAACGAACCTGCTCAATGGTCAGCAATGGCAGAACAACTATGAATTTGGTTCGACGCAGGCCATTGCGCAAGTTAGATCTTCCGACCGGTACAATTTCGCTACTATCGGGATCAATTACAATATTTTCGCAAAGCATGCAGTGGAACCTCTCTGGTGGCTGAATCCGCTGGATTACGCCTACAACGAGATCAATGCTCCGCGGCATATGAAATTGCCGAAGCCGGTGCTGGATGATGCGGATGGTGACGGTGTAACGGATCAATTTGACCTTGAACCGAATACGCCGAAGGGGTGTCCGGTCGATACGCACGGGGTGAGCCTGGATACGGACGGGGATGGGGTTCCGGATTGCCGCGACAAGGAAAAGATCACGCCGACCCAGTGTCAGCCGGTTGATGCGGATGGCGTAGGGAAATGCCCGGATCCCCAGTGCTGCAAGGACCTGAATAATAAACTCGATTCACTAAGTCAAAACGGCTTGCCTGGTAAATGTCATATCGGCAATCTGCCAAGCATCACATTCAAGGGTCATGCGGTTACGCTCAGCAAAGACAACCAGGCATTACTGGCCACCGCTGCCGAGCAAATTCGTAGCAATCCGAGCTGTAAGGTCGCTGTTATCGGTTATGGCGAATCGAGCAAGGCCGCTCAACAGCTGAGCTGGGATCGGGTGAATGCAGTAATCAACTTCCTGGTTGAGAAACAAGCAATTAGCTCCGATCGATTCATTTTCCGCTACGGCCAAAGTGGTGGTGATGAAAATACGGTTGACCTGCGTGACGGTACCGGTGAACAAGGGCCAAATACGGTTCCTGCGCCGCACCCGAATCTGCGGAGGAGATAATCATAAATATATCTGAATGAATGAGATAGCGCGGGCCGACAGGCCCGCGCGTCTTTTAGAGGGTGGATGTGATTTTTGGGGGGATTTTAACGAGCCATTTTTGGGTTGGCCGGGAATTACCTGCATTTTTGCGTTCCGGGATCAATGACTGCGCATTTCCCGCACATATTTGCTCAAAATACTTTAACTTTGCCTGCTTTTATGCGTCTGTTTACCATTGCATTTTTAGGAATATTTCTGTTTGCGTCCTGCTCGCGCTTTTCAAAAGTGATGAAAAGTAACGACTACGATTATAAGCTCCGGGTGGCGGACAAATATTATGAGGATAAGGACTATAATCATGCGCAGCAGTTGTTCGAAGAGTTGTTCAGAGTTTTCAAGGGCAGCGAGCATTTTGAAGACATCTATTATAAGTTTGCGTATTGCGCTTATTATTTGAAGGATTATCCCAATGCGGAGAATCTCTTTAAAGGATTCGTAGAAGTATTTCCGAACAGCAATAAGGCGGAGGAGATGGACTATATGCGGGCGTATACATTCTATATGCAGTCGCCAAAAGTGGAGCTGGATCAGACGAATACGACGAAAACGATCGGTTTTATGCAGGCGTTCATCAATACGCATCCGGGAGCTGATAAAACCAAGGAGGCTACGGATATAATCGAGAAATGCCGGGCGAAACTGGAGCTGAAGGATTATCTGAGCGCGCAGCTCTATTATGATCTGGGATATTATCGGGCCGCGGGGGTTGCGTCGAGCAGCTTAATGACCAGTTATCCGGACTCTGAGAAAAGCGATCAATATAAATTATTGATAATCAGGTCTGACTATCAGTATGCAACATTGAGTATCCCCGATAAGCAGGAAGACAGGTTTGAGGTGGTGGTCACACAATGTAATGAGTTCATGGATCGTTTTCCGGACAGCAAATTAAAAGCGAGTGTGCAGGATTATTTGACCTCTGCGCAGAATAATATAAAAACGTTAAAAAATGAGCAGACTAAGAAGGCAAGTTAATGCGAATACCGCGAACGTGGTGGAGACTAAGAATTTGACCGATATTAAGGCCAAGACGGGCAATTTGTATGAGTCTATCGCTATTATTGCGAAGAGGGCTAATCAGATCAATATTTCCCTGAAGGAGGAGCTGCATAACAAACTGGAGGAGTTTGCCAGCCATACCGACAGTCTGGAGGAGATCCATGAGAACAAGGAGCAGATCGAGATCTCCAAGGCGTATGAGCGGATGCCCAATCCGGCGCTGCTGGCCACCCAGGAATTTATGGACGACAAGATCTATTACCGCAGGAATGAGGATGACCTGTTCAAATGAGAACGGGTTCGAAAGCGGGTCTAGAGATTGGATTCGGGAGCGGTATACAGAATAGAATTAATGGACGGCAGGGCGGCTGATGGGCACCCTGCCGTTTGAGCATTTTGGGGTATAACTTTCAGTTTATGTCATTATTCCAAGGAAAGAAGATTCTCCTGGGGGTTACAGGCAGTATTGCGGCGTATAAGTCGTTGCTTCTGATCCGACTGTTAATCAAGGAGGGCGCGGCGGTCAGGGTCATCCAGACTTCGGCCTCGAGGGATTTCGTCACTCCGCTGTCCTTATCGACCTTGTCGAAGAACCCTGTGTTGACGGATTTGGCGGACGCGGGGGTCTGGGCGAATCATGTGGAGCTTGGCCGGTGGGCGGATATATTGCTGATT
Organism: Puia sp.; assembly: GCA_035948015.1. GTDB lineage: Bacteria > Bacteroidota > Bacteroidia > Chitinophagales > Chitinophagaceae > Puia. Next base: position 3,834 of record DASZJO010000158.1, on the reverse strand, counting down.
GCGCCGCTAAGTTGCAATACGCTCGCAAAAATGGCGCATGGGATTTGCGATAATTTGTTGATGGCGACCTATTTATCGGCAGCCTGCCCGGTGGCGGCGGCTCCGGCAATGGATGAGGATATGTGGTCGCATCCGGCAACTCGCGCAAACCTGGAGCGGTTGCGGGCCTTTGGCAACCATATTATTCCGGTGGGGAATGGGGAACTGGCGAGCGGATTGTTTGGTGACGGAAGAATGGCGGAGCCGGAGGAGATCCTGGAATATATCGGAGGGTTGATGGGTGGTGCTGGCGGGAGGATGGGTGCAGGCGACCTGGCTGGGAAGCGGGTATTAGTGACTGCGGGGCCCACGTATGAGGCGATCGATCCGGTGCGGTTTATCGGGAATCATTCTTCCGGAAAAATGGGGGTGGCGTTGGCAAAGGAGATGGCGGCCAGAGGGGCGCAGGTGGACCTGGTGCTGGGGCCTGCTCCGATCGAGGTAGATGCGCCGGGCGTAACTGTACACCGGGTTATATCGGCGGAGGAGATGTACAAGGTAAGCGTAGATCGATGGCCGGGGATGGATATCGCGGTCCTTTCGGCGGCGGTGGCTGACTACCGGCCTGTAGAAGCGGCGAAAGAGAAGATCAAGAAGACGGGGGAGAAGATGATGTTGGAGCTCACCCGGACAACAGATATCCTTAAAACGCTCGGAAGCAGCAAGAAGCCGGGGCAGCTGCTAGTGGGTTTTGCGTTGGAAGGAAACGATGAGCGGGCTTATGCGTTGAGTAAGCTGCAGGCGAAGAATGCCGATCTTATTGTCCTGAATTCCCTGAACGACGAAGGGGCTACATTCGGCTATGATACCAATAAGATCACCATATTTGGGCGGGATGGACTGGAACTGGGATATGAGCGCAAAAGAAAACAACAAGTAGCAAAAGATATCGTTGATCAGGTAGTAAAATTGTTGTATGCGTAAGAAAATTTTTGTATCCGCTATTTTCCTGGTGGGTCTGCTGACCCTGTTGCGGGCGCAGGATATCAATGCGAATGTAACAGTAGTCGCTTCGAGGATCCCGTCAACGGTGGACCACAAAATATTTACAACATTGCAGAATTCATTGCACGATTTTATCAATGGGCGTAACTGGTCGAACGAGACATTTCAGAACAATGAAAAGATCCGGTGCAATTTTCTGATCAATGTGGCTTCGGCCGGGGACAACAATTCTTATTCGGCGACGCTGACGGTGCAGGCGGGGCGGCCAATCTATAATTCCGGATATACGAGCCCGCTGATCAATTTCCAGGACGAGTCGTTCGCCTTTCGTTATTCGGAGTATCAGCCGTTGGATTTCAGTGACAACCGGGTTCAGGGGACGGAGCCCCTGGCCGCGAACCTTACGGCGGAGGTTGCTTATTATATCTATATGATCCTGGGATTGACGTTCGATTCCTATTCGCTGCGGGGTGGAGATCCTTATTTTCAAAAAGCGCTCAATATCGTGAACAATGCGCCGGATAGCAGGGAGATCAGCGGGTGGAAACCGTTCGATGGAATCTATAACCGATATTGGCTTGTCGAGAATCTGACGAACAGCAAGTATACGCTCTTACATGACGCCTATTATTCTTATTACCGGTCGGGGATGGATCAGTTGTATGAAAAGCCGGTAGAAGGCAGAACAGGGGTCTTAAATGCGTTGAATATGCTGAATACGGTCAACCAGGAGAATCCCCGGCTGATGATCATGCAGTTCTTTTTCCAGGGGGGTAAGGCGAATGAGGTCTCGAAGATCTTTGTGCAGTCGGAGCCGGATCAGAAAGCGCGGGCGCTCGATCTGCTGACGCATCTGGATATTTCCAATTTGAATACATATAAAGCTGACCTGCAATGAGCGGAAGAAGGTTGGCCGTGGTGCTGATCATTTGTTTTGTTACCGTTGCGGGGTGCTCGAATAAGGATGGTGTACCCGGCGGCATTCTTCCCAGGGAGAAGATGGAGCAGGTAATGTGGGATATGGCGCAGGCCGACCAATATGCGGCGTTGTATGTAGTTAAGGATTCAGCGCATATTGACCGAAAGGCCGAGACGATGCGGTTGTATGAGGAGGTGTTCAGGCTGCATCAGGTCACGCGGGAGCAGTTTCGGAAGAGTTATCGGTATTATCTGGATCATCCGGCGCTCAGTCAGTTGCTATTCGATAGTGTGATTTCGCGTGGAATTCGGGCGCGGTCGGAGACGTATGACCGGCCCGGGCAGTATCATCCGCCGGCGGGACCGAGCGCAGCGAAGGTCCCGAATGAGGTCGGGCGAGGGACGACGCCCGGCCGAAGTTCTGCGGTTAGACCGGGCGGCGCGATTCCGGAAAGGCCGGGAGTTTCGGGTGCTGGCGGGTCGATGGTGCCCGGAAGGCCGGGTGTTGCGGTGCCGGGTACGCCGGTGCAAGGTAGACAGGGTGTTAAGATGCCGGCAACGCAAGCGCCGGGGGCGGCGGGGGGACGAGTGATGCCGGGGGCGGCGGGCGATGCTATGCGGCGGTCGCAGGAGGCGGCGCGCAAGCGCGACTCCGTGATACGGGCGATGCAGATGAGGCGGGACACGACGAGGGGACGACCTTAGCTGGGGGCGTCGGTCATGACCTTTTGGGATTGAAATATCTTCCATATGAACAAAGTTGTTGCAGGACCGGATGAAGCCATCCGGGACGTTCCTGATTCGGCCATAATTATGTTAGGCGGCTTCGGCTTGTGCGGTATCCCCGAGAATTCTATTTCCGCCTTGGCACGCAAGGGGGTCCGACACCTCACTTGTATCTCCAATAATGCAGGGGTGGATGACTTTGGTCTAGGCCTTCTATTAAAGACCAGGCAGATAAAAAAAATGATCAGTTCATATGTTGGGGAAAATGAAGAATTCGAGCGACAGCTGCTAAGCGGTGAGTTGGAAGTGGACTTAGTGCCTCAGGGGACGTTGGCGACACGGATCCAGATGGCGGCGATGGGGATCCCTGCCTTTTATACCCCGGCAGGATACGGGACGGAAGTGGCGGCAGGGAAGGAGGTGAGGGAATTCGGGGGAAAGCCTTACCTGATGGAATATGCGCTGCACGCCGATTTTGCGATCGTGAAGGCATGGAAGGGGGATACATTCGGGAACCTGGTATTTCGAAAGACGACGCGAAATTTCTCCACCTCGATGGCGAAGGCGGGGAACATAACGATCGCGGAAGTGGAAGAGCTGGTGCAGCCGGGCGAGCTAGACCCGGACCAGGTGCATGTAGCAGGGATATATGTTCATCGGATATTCGAAGGGAAGGATTATGAGAAGCGGATTGAGCGAAGGACCGTCAGGTTGGTGCAGGGTGGGAAGTAGGTGGTAGATTGGCGGAAGGCGGGAAGTGAGGGAAGGCGGCGGAAGGCGGGAAGCGAGGACAGAGAATTCAATTAAAAATATTGGCTTATGGCATTAGACAAATTCGGAATTGCGAGGCGGATTGCGCAGGAGTTACGGGATGGGATGTACATCAACCTGGGGATCGGTATCCCTACGTTGGTAGCCAATTATATTCCGTCGGGGATCTCGGTGATGTTGCAGTCGGAGAACGGGATGCTTGGGATCGGGCCTTATCCGACTGCCGAGCAGGTGGATGCCGATCTGATCAATGCGGGGAAAGAGACGGTGACGGTATTGCCGGGAGGGTCATTCTTTGACAGTGCCGAGAGTTTTGGGATGATCCGGGCGGGGAAGGTTGATCTGACGGTTTTGGGAGCGATGGAGGTGTCGGAAACCGGGGATATTGCGAACTGGAAGATACCGGGGAAGATGGTAAAGGGGATGGGGGGGGCG
>DASZJO010000157.1:0-42347 GCA_035948015.1 Puia sp. | reverse complement strand
CGCGAGCCCTTGCTTCGGGTCGTCACCACGGAACAAGCCTCTTTCCAAAAGCTCGACGGCCACTCCCGACTCCCTCTTCCCGCCTTAGACGGAACGCTATCCAGCATCTGGCGCGCCCTCCCCGCCGCCATCGTTAACGGCTTTTTTCAGCCCCTACCCGGATCGGGCGGTCAACCTGTCTATCTTGCCTTCTCCATAGAACTGATCTTCATCTGGCTGATTGTCCTCCTCGCCGCTATCCGCTCCGTCCGGGCCTCCAATTCTAATTATGGCGAATTCGCCACAATTAACCCAACTCACTCCCCCGACGCACAACCTGCCCCCCGGCCCCCCGCGAACGCAGATCCCGGCCCGACCCGGCACCCCGCCTTCTCCGCCGCCTGCCTCCTCTTTGCCCTCGCCGGCATGCTAACTATCGGCTTCATCGTCCCCTTCGCCGGAACCATCGTCCGCTATCGCAGCATCTACCTCCCCTTCCTCCTCGCCCCCACCCTTCATACTCTTCGCCACCTTCCCCCCATATTCCGCCTTAATCAGTGGTTAAACAATAAATTACATTTTTTAATATAAGACATTTTTATTGCGGAATCTTCATTTTTACCCTCACGTTCCCAAAAAATTGTTTAATATCTCGCAATCCTTTAGCTTCGCCGTAAATTTTATAGGATGTCATCATTAAGATTTAAAGCAATTGATAATTTAACTACCACAACCGAGACCATGATACCGGGCGCCGCGAAGATCACCGCTATCTTTGGCGAAAACGTTTTTACTTTAAAGACTGCCCGCGAATTTTTGAGTGATGAAGCATACAAGAGCCTGTTGGCCTCCATTAAGGGCGGCAAAAAAATAGACCGCACCGTCGCCAACCAGATCGCTTCCGGTATGCGGCAGTGGGCGGAAGCCAAAGGGGTCACCCATTTCACCCACTGGTTCCAGCCCCTGACCGGTACGACAGCAGAAAAACACGATTCCTTTTTCACCATAAAGAGCGACGGCACCGCCATCGAAGAGTTCGACGGCGCCGCACTGATCCAGCAGGAACCAGACGCCTCCTCCTTCCCCAGCGGCGGCCTGAGAGCAACCTTCGAAGCCCGCGGTTACACGGCATGGGACCCCTCGTCCCCCGCTTTTGTGATGGAGATTGGCGCGGGTAAAACACTCTGTATCCCCACTATTTTCGTAAGCTACACCGGTGAATCCCTCGACTACAAGGCACCCCTGCTTAAGGCGCTGGCCGCCCTCGACAAAGCCGCCGTAGAGGTTTGCCATTACTTCGATAAGAACGTCACCAAGGTAGCGGCTACCCTTGGCTGGGAACAGGAATATTTCGTCGTCGACGAAGGTCTGTTTAACGCCCGGCCCGACCTGGTCTTGAGCGGCCGGACCGTATTCGGTCATGCCCCCGCGAAAGGTCAGCAATTAGAAGACCACTACTTCGGCAGCATCCCCGAGCGCGTCTATGCGTTCATGCGCGACTATGAGCAGGAAGCATACAAACTCGGTATCCCCCTGCGCACCCGCCATAATGAGGTCGCCCCGGCACAATTCGAGTGCGCACCCATCTTCGAAGAGGTCAGCGTCGGCGTAGACCATAATCTCCTGCTCATGGATATTATGGACCGCGTTGCCCGCCGTCACAAACTGCGCGTGCTCTTGCATGAAAAGCCCTTCGCCGGCATCAACGGCAGCGGCAAGCACAATAACTGGAGCATGGCCACCGACACCGGTGTCAACCTCCTGGCGCCAGGCAAAACGCCGAAGACCAACCTGATGTTCCTGACCTTCTTCGTCAACACCATCAAGGCCGTGTACGACTATTCCGACGTGCTACGCGCATCTATCGCCAGCGCCGGCAACGACTTCCGTCTCGGCGCAAACGAAGCGCCCCCCGCCATCATCTCCGTCTTTATCGGGGAATACCTTAGTAAGGTGCTGGCTGATGTTAAGGAACGGGTGGGCGAAAAATTCGACGAGCAGGATGAGGCAATCCTAAAGCTGGACCTCCACCGTAGCATTCCCGAACTGCTGCTCGACAATACCGACCGTAACCGCACCTCGCCGTTCGCCTTCACTGGCAACAAGTTCGAGTTCCGCGCCGTCGGCTCCAGCGCCAACTGCGCCAATGCTATGATCGTCTTAAACACGATCCTCGCCGAAACCCTGAAGAAATTCAAGAAAGATGTCGACGCCTTGATCGAAAAAGGCGACAAGAAAGAGATCGCGATCATGCACGTCATCCGGGAATACGTGGTCAGCAGCGAAAAAGTATTGTTCGAAGGCGACGGCTATAGCGACGAATGGCACCACGAAGCCGAAAGACGCGGCCTGCCCAACGTCCGGACGACCCCGCTGGCACTCGACGCCATGGTCACCGAAAAGGCCAAGCACCTCTTCGAAAGCAACGGGGTGTATACGCATGAGGAGTTGGAAGCCCGTCACGAGATCGAACTGGAGAAATACGTAAAGCGCGTCCAGATCGAAGCCCGCATCATGGGCGAACTCGCCACCAGCCATATCCTGCCTCCCGCGATCAGATACCAGAATACCCTGATCCAGAATATCCAGGGATTGAAGGGAATCGGTCTCCCCGTGAGCGCCTATACGAATCAGCAGCAGATCCTCGAAAAGATCTCCCAGCATATCTCCAAGGTCAGCGAGCTGGTCGGCAAAATGATCGACGCCCGGAAGATTGCCAATAACGTGTCCGACACCCGCGTCAAGGCCATCGAATATAGCAGCCAAGTGAAGGAACCCTTTTTTGACGAGATCCGCTATCACGTCGACAAGCTGGAACTGCTGGTTGACGACAAGGAATGGGTCCTGTCCAAATACCGCGAGCTGCTCTTTTTGCGCTAGTCAAAAAACGCTCCACATACCGAAACCCGCCGTCAGGCGGGTTTTTTATTTCATCCGTTCCTTTACCCATCCCTCGGCAATATGCAGCTGCTGTTTTATCGTCAGATGAGAATTGTCCAGCACAACGGCATCTTCCGCCTGCCGGAGCGGACTGATTTCCCGGTGCGAATCGATATAGTCGCGATGCGCCAGGTTTTGTTTAACCTCCGCCAGGGTAATATTTGGATTCTTCTCATAGAGCTCTTTAAATCGCCGTTGTACCCGCACCGGCTCATCCGCAGTCATAAAGATCTTCAGCTCCGCATGTGGAAAAACTACCGTGCCGATATCCCGCCCATCCATGACGATCCCCTTTTTCTTTCCCATCTCCTGTTGCCGGGCGACAGCAAATTCCCTCACCTCCTTTACCGCAGCCACCTCGCTCACCTTCTCGGCCACCACCAGGTCGCGGATCACGTATTCGACGTTCTCCCCATTCAGCCACATCTCCGTCTGCCCGTTTTTGTGGTTAGCCACAAATTCCACCTGGATATGCTTTAGCGCCTCCACCACGGCCTGCGGAATGGTCCAGTCCACATGGTGGCGGATAAAGTAAAGCGTGATGGCCCGGTACATGGCGCCGCTGTCGATATAGACATAGTTCAGCTCTTTTGCCAGCTGCTTTGCCAGGGTGCTCTTTCCGGTGGAGCTCCACCCGTCGATCGTGATGATGATTTTCTCCATCAGCCCAAAAATAAAAAAAGCCATCTGTTACGATGGCTTTTTCATGAAATTAATATTGAATATCGTCGAAACTTCGTCCCTCGTTTCTCCTCATTCGTAACCTTCGCTTCGCTCGGTTAAGCTTCTGATTTTTCCTTTGCCTTTTCCTTCAACGAGAACTTGATCTTCGACAGCTCCTTGTCGAGGTCGGCAACCAGCACATCCCCATTCTTGATATTCATATTCAGGATCTCTTCCGCCAGCGGATCTTCCAGGTACTTCTGGATTGCCCTGTGCAGCGGCCGGGCGCCAAACTGCTGATCATAGCCCTTATCGGCAATGAAATTCTTGGCATCATCGGTCAGCTCCAGCGTAAAGCCCAGGTTGCTGAGCCGCTTGAGCACCCCCTTCATCAGGATATCGATGATCTGGAAGATATGCTCCTTGTTCAACGCGTTGAAGATAACGATATCGTCTATACGGTTCAGGAACTCGGGGCTGAACGTGCGTTTCAACGCCTTTTCAATAACCGCCTTATTGTTATCATCCACATTTTGCGTCCTCGCCGCCGTCGCGAAGCCAACACCGTCGCCAAAATCCTTCAACTGACGCACCCCGATATTGGAGGTCATGATGATCAGCGTATTCTTGAAGTCGACCTTCCGGCCGAGCCCATCCGTCAACTGACCATCGTCCAGCACCTGCAAAAGGATATTGTAAATATCCGGATGAGCCTTTTCGATCTCGTCCAGCAGGATCACCGAATACGGCTTGCGACGAACCCGTTCCGTCAGCTGCCCGCCTTCTTCATATCCGACGTACCCCGGAGGCGCTCCGATCAGCCGGCTGACCGTGAATTTCTCCATGTATTCGCTCATGTCGATCCGGATCAGTGAATCTTCCGAATCAAACATATACCGGGCCAATGCCCGCGCCAGCTCTGTCTTCCCAACCCCCGTAGGTCCAAGAAAGATAAAGGTGCCGATCGGCTTTTTCGGATCTTTTAACCCGACCCGGTTGCGCTGTATGGCCTTGACCACCTTTTGGATCGCATCAGTCTGACCGACCACCATGCCGGCCATGTCGACAGCCATATTCCGCAGCTTTTCCGTTTCGGCCTGGACCATCCGCTTGACCGGGATACCCGTCATCATGCTGACAACCTCGGCGATATTCTCCTCGTCGATAGGATAGCGTTTGTGCTTGCTTTCCTCTTCCCATTCCGCCTTCGCTTTCTCCAACTCTTCTTGTAACCGTTTCTCCGTATCCCGAAGGCTGGCTGCTTCTTCGAATTTCTGGCTCTTGACTACCTTGTTCTTCTCATTCTTCACGTCCTCGATCTTCTTTTCGAGATCGACGATATTCTGCGGAACATTGATGTTTTTAAGATGCACCCTGGCCCCTACCTCATCCAGTACATCGATCGCCTTATCAGGTAACAAACGATCTGTCATATAGCGATCGCTCAGCTTGACGCAGGCATCGATGGCATCGTCAGAATAAGTGACGTTATGGTAGTCTTCGTATTTGGACTTGATGTTGTTGAGGATCTGGATCGTCTCTTCCACACTGGGCGGATCGACCATGACCTTCTGAAACCGACGGTCAAGGGCCCCGTCCTTTTCGATATACATCCGGTACTCGTCCAGCGTGGACGCCCCGATGCACTGAAGTTCTCCACGGGCCAACGCCGGTTTGAAAATATTGGAGGCATCCAGCGATCCGCTGGCCCCGCCGGCCCCGACGATCGTATGGATCTCATCGATAAAGAGGATGACGTCCCGGTTCTTCTCCAGTTCGTTCATGATCGCTTTCATGCGTTCTTCGAACTGGCCGCGGTACTTGGTACCCGCTACCAGGGCCGCCAGATCCAGGCTAATGACCCGTTTATCGAAAAGCACCCTCGAAACCTTGCGCTGCACGATCCGGAGCGCCAGCCCTTCCACAATGGCTGTCTTACCCACTCCCGGCTCGCCGATCAGGATCGGGTTGTTCTTCTTACGCCGGGAAAGGATCTGGGAGACCCTTTCGATCTCCTCTTCCCTGCCTACGATCGGATCAAGGGCACCCATCTCCGCCAGCCGGGTGATATCCCGACCGAAATTGTCGAGTACCGGCGTCTTACTCTTGGCACTGCCCGCTGACCGGGCTTTCTGCTGGGAATACTTCTTTTCCTCGTCAAAATCGTCGTCATTCTCCTCCGCGTACTCGCTACGAACGTCATTGCTTTTCACAACCCCCAGTTCGTTTCTGAACAGGTCATAATCGACGTCGAATTGGTTCAGGATCTGGGTCGCGATATTTTCCTTGTTCTTCAAGATGGAGAGCATCAGATGCTCAGTCTCTACGGTCGGGCTTTTTAACGCTTTTGCCTCCAGAACTGTCACTCGGATCACCTTCTCCGCCTGTTTGGTCAGCGGCAGACTATTGATATTGGCGATGTTTTTACCGGTCTTATCCTTAACTGCCATTTCCACCTCTTTCCTTAGCTCATACAGGTCCACGTTGAAACTCTTTAAAATGCGGACAGCTGTATTGTCACCCTCGCGAATCAACCCTAGCAATAAGTGCTCCGTACCGATAAAATCGTTCCCCAGACGCAAAGCCTCCTCCCTGCTGAATGATATGATCTCCTTTACCTGGGCTGAAAAATTATTATCCATTTTTAAGTAATTGAGCGTTATACAATAATAACGAATATTTTTGACTTCTGTTTCTGCTACTTTATTAACGGCCGTTAATATCTTTAAGTATCTTTAAGTCAAATATGCAAGTCAAAATTGATACCAAGGAAAAATTTCATGCCATTACTATCCTGGAGCCCGTTCTCGCTGCTAATATGACAGAAGATCTTGAAAAAAGCTTACTTCCGATCCTTGAAAAAGACGTTAAAAACGTGGTTCTCATATTAAAAGACATCCCGGAGGTCAAAGAAGCTGCGGCTGCAAGCCTGGTAAAGATCCAGCAGGCCTTCTACGACAACAATGCATCCTTCGTGATCTGTGAGCTCACCCCCGCTGTTGAACAATTCCTGGAAGACAACCGTTTCCTGGAGCTGATGAATGTAACGCCCACCGAGAGCGAGGCCTGGGATATTGTCCAGCTGGAAGAGGTCGAACGCGAACTGCTCAACGGACCGGACCTCTAGCCTCCCAGCGTTCCGCCTTCTTTTCCCCGGCTTCCCTGCAATCCGGCCACACCCCTGGACGATCACCAAATACCCCCACAAGTCTATCCCGGCGAGCGGGGACAACCAGACAGAAAGTCAGCCAATTACATCAATTTTCCCCGCAAAAGCAGCAGTTAGTCCGAGCCCACCGTCTATATTCGGCATCAATTACTTAATATCGCGTAATGCTGGCCGTCACCATTCTAGGCAATAACTCCGCTCTACCGGCTTTTGATCGTCATCCGACTGCACAGATCATTACCATGGAAGACCAGATCTTTCTTGTCGATTGCGGCGAAGGAACCCAGATGCAGATGGCCAAATACAAGATCCGCCGCAGCAAGATCAACCATATCTTCATTTCGCATTTGCACGGCGACCACTACTTCGGCCTGATCGGCCTTCTTACCAGCATGAATCTGCTTGGCCGCACCCAGGAGCTCCATATCCACGCCCCCGGGCCGCTGGAGGAGATCATCGGCTTGCAGCTCAAAGTAGCCGATATCCACCTTTCCTACCTATTGCACTTCCATTCTCTTAGCCACACCCAGCCGGACCAAACCACCGTCCTGGTCCGCGAAGCGCGATATGAAGTGAGCTGCTTCCCCGTCATCCATCGCATCGAATGCTGGGGCTTCATCTTCAGGGAAGTCCGCCCCTTCCGTCGCGTCAACCCCGAAAAGGCCCTCCAGCATGATGTTCCCGCTTCCTTTTTTGATCGGTTGAAATGGGGTGAGAGCTACCAGAAAAAGGACGGCACCATCGTCGAAAATCAATTGGTGACGGAACCCGCCAACAAAGCCAGGTCCTATGCCTATACAGCCGACACGATGTTCGATGAACGCGTTGCTGCCTACGTGCGCGGAGTCGACCTGCTTTATCACGAAACTACCTATCTTAAAGACCTCGAGATCCAGGCTGGGAGACGTTTTCACAGCACCACCACCCAGGCCGCGACCATTGCCCTGCAAGCCGGCGTACAGCGCCTGCTCATCGGGCATTTCAGTTCCAAATACGAAAAATTGCAGGCGTTCGAACAGGAAACCCGCGAGATCTTCCCCAACACCGACCTCGCGCTGGAAGGCGTGACCTACAAAATATAGCTGCCCCGGTGCCTCCTCCGCAACCGGACCACCCCGTGCCCTATTTTTTCCCCAGGTAGGCCCGCCACTTGGCCTGCAGCCCCTCACTCAACGGCACGACCGGCAGCCGGACATAATTGCCGATCAGCCCCATTTCAGCCATGGCGCCTTTTACGCCGGCAGGATTATTCTCGCCAAACATGATCTCATACGCAGCTATCAGTCGGTCATTGACGCCCTTCGCTGCTTTGAAGTCGCTGTTCAATGAAAGCCGGACCATCTCGCTGAATGCGGCGGGAAAGGCATTGGCTGCAACGCTGATGACGCCTTCCATCCCGCAAGCGATCTGCGGCATTGCAAGCGCATCGTCACCGCTGACAACCAGGAATTCCCCGGGTTTGTCCCGGAGGATTTCCATGCATTGAGCCATATCGCCGCTGGCTTCCTTAATCCCGGCGATATTCTTTACCTCCTTCGCCAGCCGGATCGTGGTGGCGGCATTCAGGTTTCGTCCCGTCCTGCCGGGTACATTATACAAAATAAGCGGCTTTGGCGATGCGGCTGCCAACGCCTTATAATGCTGGAACAGCCCTTCCTGTGACGGTTTGCTGTAATTTGGACTGGCGCTCAGCACCGCAACCGCCATATCCAGCGGAAAGCTCGCCAGTTCATGCAAGAGCTCCGCGGTATTGTTCCCGCCGATACCCACCACAACCGGTACCCTTCCTCCGACTTTCTCATAGGTGAACTGCGCGATCCGCTTCTTCTCTTCTTTGGATAAGGTAGGCGTCTCTCCCGTGGTTCCGAGCGTGACGACATACTCCACACCGCCGGAAATCACATGATCGATAACGTTTGCCAACGCCGAATAATCAACGCTGGTATCAGATTCAAATGGTGTAATTAAAGCTACTCCGGTTCCACGGAGCTGGTCCCTAAGTGACATGTATTAGAAGTTAATTTAATCAGGCCGGCACTTCGTTCCAGAAGCCCATCTTGCCGAACTTCTCGATCCGCTTCTCGATCCGCTCTTCAGGAGTGAATTGGCTGAGTTCCTTCAACGTCTCCACCAACCTGGGCTTCAGCAAGGCCGCAGCCTCATTATAATCCCAGTGCGCTCCGCCGATGGGCTCCGGAACGATACTGTCGATCAACCCGAATCCATACATTTTATCCGGCGTAAGCCGCAATTCTTCAGCGGCCTTTTCCTTCTGATCCCAGCTACGCCAGAGGATCGAACTGCAGTTTTCCGGCGAGATGACCGTATACCAGGAGTTCTCGAGCATATACACCCGGTCTCCCACTCCAATCCCCAACGCCCCACCCGAAGCGCCCTCGCCGATAATGGCGCAAACGACCGGCACTTTCAGCCGCATCATCTCATATATGTTCCGGGCGATCGCCTCGCCCTGACCCCGTTCCTCCGCCTCCATTCCCGGATAGGCCCCGGGCGTATCGATCAGGGTTACGATTGGCTTGTCAAACTTTTCGGCGAGCTTCATCAGCCGCAGCGCCTTCCTGTATCCCTCGGGATTCGCCATCCCGAAATTTCGCAGCTGCCGCATTTTCGTATTGGTGCCCTTCTGCTGACCGATCATCATTACCGTCTGGCCATCCAGCTGCGCAAATCCGCCTACCATCGCCTTATCATCCTTCACGTTCCGGTCTCCGAACAGCTCCACGAAATTGGTGCACATCTTATCGATGTATTTCAGCGTATAGGGGCGGTCTGGATGACGGCTCAATTGCACCTTTTGCCAGGGAGATAGGTGCGCGGTGATCTCCCGGCGCTTCTCCAACACCTGGTCCTCCAGCTTACGGATAGAATCACTTAGATCCACCTTAGTCTTTTCGGCAGTCTGTTTAAGCTTTTCAATCTCATCAAACAACTCTTTAATCGGCTTTTCGAAATCCAGAAACTGACGATTTTTGGCTTGAGGCATAAATATTTCTCGCGATTGAACGTTAATGTCGACACAAAATACAAACAAGGCACCGCCCAGTTTCTGTAAAATTAAGGGTTAACGCCTTCCCATAAAAAGTTTTGACGCTGTTTGTTGGAGAAAACCAAATTTCACCTATCTTTGCCATCCCGAAAAATAACGCATTTTTCTGCGGTCTATCCCGGAATCGGCGCTACTCGGAGGTTGGATTGGTAGTTCAGTTGGTTAGAATGCCGCCCTGTCACGGCGGAGGTCGCGGGTTCGAGTCCCGTCCAGTCCGCAAATAGAATAATCAACTTCATTGAATCCCTGGTAACATCATAGTTTCCAGGGATTTTTGTTTCCAGGACCGCCAAAGAAACCTAAACTCCCACGAAATCTATAGTGAATTGGCAGCCCAGAATTCCTATTCAGCATGCATCTGTCTGAATATTTAAAATCTTGACCGATCTATTATTTGGAACAAATCTTCTTTTTCGCCCGGATTGAAAAAATCAGGTGACGATGTCCAACTTAGAAAAGGCTTTTTGAGAGGTATTTTAAAAGAAACCATGCCAACCGAATATTTTGTACCTCTTTTTCTGAATAGGAAATCTTCACGATAGATGCTATTTCTTGTAGTAATTGAGAGAAAAAATCTCAATTCTGGCGAGCCAAATTTGTATGTAAACATCCTGCCTTCTACGAAGCCACTACTACTGATGTTCCCAAGGTCACTTTCGTAAGTCCATTGTTTATGGAAACGCATAGAATCTATTGGAAGATCGAGTAAGCCCACTTCTTCAAACATTGAAAATTTAACATCATAAATGGGATACGGCGATTTATTATAAAAATTAAAGGCTCCATCAGAATCGTCTATGTAACTTAAAAAGATCACCGGAATTCCGGTGCCTAAAATGTATTTTAAGCTCTGCCTCTGAGAACTGTCCAATTCTTGAGATTTATTTAGTACTTGATTTTCAAGAGTGAGATTTGTGGTGATTTTCGAAAGTGAACTATCAGTTTTAAGTAATATTGAATCAAAGTATCTGGTCTGTTCTCTGTAGCGTTGATTTTGCAAGGTTAGGGAACCGCCACACCTCTTATACTTTGGCAACTGGTGCCCCCTTAATCCCTTCACCGGTAAGATATCCTGAAAACCTGGCAAAAGGCTCAATGTCGTTACCAACGCTCGCTTTTTCCAGTGCCCGCATATATTCATCCCTCCGCTCGACAGGGATAATCGTCCAGGGGTATCCCCCTGATGCCAGCATAGCGTTCATCAGAAACCGCCCCATTCGGCCATTCCCATCCATATATGGATGAATAAACACAAATATAAAATGCCCCAGGACAGCCCGGACAGAAGCTTCCGGCTCGGATTCCAGGAGTTCAAACAGCACCAGCATGACATCCGGCAAAGCGTCAACATTTATCGGAACGTGCTTGGATCCGCCGATATAAACCTGATGTCTCCGATAACCAGCCAGGTCTTGCGGCTTCAGGATGCCCGCAATCACACTTGGTTCGAATAGTTGCCGGTACCAATTTCCGTGGTCCTCATCTGCCACCCGACCCGCATTTTCGCTGGATAAGATTTTCCGAATGCTCTCCTTTACTTGTTGAAAGGCCTGCCAATATCCCCTGGCTGCCATAGCATTTCGTTCTTTTTTGTCTTCTTCATTTTTATGATGATCCCAATCCCCGCTGCGTACCCGTTCAATTAGCTCTCTGGTCACCCGGTATCGCTCGATGGACAAAGAATGATAGGCATCATTTACATAAAGATTATCCATCGTTTTGAGATAAACGTCGCTATCTGAAGGTAGTCCTGGGGCCGGGGGAAAATGACGAATAACAACTTCTCTCATTTGGTTCCACATCAGGCGCAATCGGTTGACGTAAGGAGACCTTTCCCTAAGAGCCAACTTGATATTTAATTTGGTGTCGAATGGGTCTTCCTCTCGCACATCATATCCAGCGGCTGACATGGTATCCAGGATCTGTTGGGCAATACGGTCGTGCCCGATATTGCGAAAAGCCCCGGCCAACCTTCCAGCGTAAGTAGTATGCCCCTTGGCCAATAATATATGCAACACTTCAGAAGCATCCCGGATCATCGCGAGAGCCGTCCGTGCATCTATCGGATTTTGTGAGAACGTATTGGGCGAGCAAAAGATTAGTGAACCAGCTAAGGTATAACACCGTATTCCTTGCATAACTTCTACTGCTTCTGCCGGTGGAAAGGGGGTTTTCACAACAAACAGGGAAGTATCGTGAGGCAGCGGCATATTGTAATTCGATCCCTCTGATGAACGGACTAGCAATTGCTTCGGCACAGTCCAATTGCCGGCATGCAATTGCAGCGACTGCTCCGGAGAAGCAACCCATTCCTTGCCATACTTTTCTTCAAGGAAACGACCGCAGAATTCCCAATAGCTACTATACCAGGAGGTGCTATCGCCCGGTCGTTCATCCGGTCGGCTGGGAGTATACCAACCCTTAGATACCTCTTTCAGATAGCCGGTCTTGACCAGCAATTCCCGGTTTAACCGGTTGATTTCGGTAGATTTTATCGCGACGAGTCCTTTTTCCTGCAAGACATGCAGTTCTTCCAGTGCATCAGCCAGCTTTTCACTTGGAGTTGCCATAAGTGAGAATTTGCGCCTGCCGGACTATTTTTAGGATTCCGTGCGGGCTATTTTTAGGTTTCCGTGCGGACTAATTATAGGTTTCCGAGCGGGCCATTTCTAGGTTTCCACGCAAAAGTACTGAAAATGAGGGAATTAACAAGGAAAAATCTTTTCCAAACCAATCAATTGATTGACAGCGCGATGGCTCCTCAACCCAAATTAAACCATGACTCAAGAAATTTTAAAGTGTCATTTTAAATTGCAGGAGGTGGCCATAAATACCGATAAATCATACAAAAAGGCCAACAAATAACCGGATTGTCGGTACTTTTTTATTCTAGAGCACTTTGATAGAGTGGGTATTCTTATCAAAGAAGGATTTCTTTGAGAGGAATTGAAGTTTGGATATGGGTCAGCCCTTAGGGCCCGCGGACCCCGGCGGCAACAGGATATGGATAAATGACAAATGGCGCAGCTGCTATGCCGCGCCATTCAATATAGATAGCGAACTTAAATTTTATCTTCGACCATGTCCATTTCCGCCACCATGTCCGCTAAAACCACCGCGTGCCGCACCTCCGTGGTACCCGCCGCCGCGGTTAGCGTAGCCGCCAGCACCACCGTGGTTAGCATAGCCGCCTCCGTAGTTGCGGTTTACATATCCATGGTTCACGTATCCGCCACCGTACCCGCTGTTCGCATATCCACGGTTTGCATATCCGCCGCCGGCATATCCACGATTTACCATTGCACCACCCCCATATCCGCGCCCATAACGCGCACCTAAGAAACGGGCACGGTCAAAACGACCGCCATTGAAATAGCCGGCATATCTCTGTTCAAAAAACGGGCGATAATGGTTATAGTACCAATAATCGCGATAGTGACCGTTCCAGGCCGGGAAGTCGTAATAAGCATATCCAGGGAACTCGTCTTCATAGACCACGCCATCGCTGCTGGGATAACCGTTAGGGTCGACATATGCGCCCTGGTCGTCAAAGGGTTCCTGGTATGCCGGAGCGGATGTGGGATAGACCGGCGGCGCTACGTAAACACGGGGCCCGCGGAAAGGAAACCCGAAATGGGCGCGTACGTATACCTGCGCATCGCTCTTCGTGGCGATCAGCAGGCTTGCAGCAGCCAGCGCGGTGAGTGTAAGGATCTTTTTCATATTGTTAGTCATTTTAAGTTGTATATAAGAAGAGAAGCAGGTCGGTATATTTAATCCGACTATGTTAAGGTTAAGGTAAAGCGACCATCACTGGTTTTAAAGCTGCCAAAAGTGGGAGATTCCATAACGGGAACTTGGCCCGTGGCCGAGGGTAGCGGTTTATAACCAATTAGTTGGAACCAATCCGGGAAATCTTGCTTTAGAGCATACCCGGCTTTCACCTTTAGCCATTTACGCTCAGATATTAGCCCAATGGGTAGGACGTACATTAATCAGGGTGTTGCCATAATATTCTCCGGGCCTGATGTCTTTGTGCTGCTCAAAATCAATAAACGGTGCCTGACAATGCGGGCATAAAAATGAATTGTAATAGCGGAATTGGCCTTTACCAAAGTTCGGGGTTGGCAGAGCGGCCTCCATGGTTTCCAATATCTTCAGATCTATACCTTTTTGTAGTTGTCGCGGCACGTCCGCTGTGGCACTGTAGGGAACGGTCAACGTCTCCCTGCTGTCGTCCGAATAAAAATACTGTACCTCTGAAAATCCCGCGTGAAAATGTTGCAAGGTGAAACTCGCCTTGCATTGATCGCAGACACAGACCGCTCTAACGCCTGAAGGGGTTACCGTTCCCCCAAAATGTAAGCCACGGCTAAAAAGCCCCATTCCGACAAGCTTCTCGTTCTCCTCTTTTTTGTCGGATAGATAGAATGGGTGAAACCGAACCGCTTCATATCCAGCGTCCTTCCAAGTTGGGCGACTACTGTTACTTGTCGATATTATTCCGTCTATCATGACGGCGCTATTGGGTAATATGCGAATAGAGCTATGCAGAAATTGCCCCGTCAACTCCGGGTTTGTGTCAATGGCCTGCATTCGGTATATCCTGATCGTCTCTCCATCTTCCTCAACCGTGATGGTTGGCTCCCTTTCACCCAACCGGAAAACATGTTCCCGTTCCAGCGAAAACCCGGCATTTTTGCCTTCATTTCCGATCAAGACGGTCATTCCGGAAATCGTCAGACGGTTCGCTGATTTTTTAAATATACCAAGCATTTAAACAAAGATTCAACGGCATTTTCCGCGACTACAAGAATAAAGAATTATTTCACCCGGACGAAACTCGCCCATACCCTTTTCTTCGGCCCAGATTTATTTATCCGGTCTAAAGGGCTATTTTAGAAATAAATTGCTCCGAAAATTTTCTCTATTGAAGTCAGTCAGCTGTTCTCCTCCGTATAACTCATAAACATCGCAGTCAAATTTTGTTCGTAGTACCTCGAGAACTGGCAGCAGTTTCAGCCAGGTTGATTCGATAGCATTTTTTGTTGGGATGCAAATTCCCAGGGCGTCGCCCCCATCGACACCGAGGTTAGGCATCGGTATGAAATCGAATGGAAGCTCTCCTTCATACACTGCATCATGCATATCATAATAATCCAGGTGAGACGAACTTTCAGCAACAATGTTTACACTCATGGCAGCTTCAGTATAATGGCGACCTCCTCTAAATTCGGTTTTTTATACATTTCTCTAACCTTTTTGGTAATGAGATTAATGGCATTCTGATCCAACGATTGACCCCGCGCATCTATTTTGACATGATGAACCGAATGGGGGGGTAAATGATGGTCATAGAAAAGCAGCCGTCCGACGACAAACCGAATCGTCCGGTTGACCTCGGCTGGAGACGACAGGCTGTGGTTGAACACATAGGTAAATGTATTCGTAATTAGGTTGGATGATTCCGGCGTTACGCATCCCCAGTCCAAGTCATACATAGATGATAAAAATATTCAATTTGATGAAAATCAGCAAGAGAATATCTGTTTCCACCAGATTGACAATTTTTGTATCTTAAACCTTGATGTTTGGTTTCTCAAAAAGAGATAAAAAAACCGCCTGCCCGATACCGGAGGAGCGGCGCCAGTGGCTGGAACAAGCTTTCGACTGGCTGGTTGGCACCTTTGACGAAGGCTCCATCCGGGAGCGCCGCGTCCTGACCCCCCATCACTCCGATTTTCCTATCAGGTACGACGGCGACCACCAAACCGGACGTGACACTACCCGTATCATCGCCCTCCAGATGGAGATCGACCCCGAAGAAATCGAGTTGCTCTTTTATGAGGAAGGCATCCGTGAAATCTCCACCGGAGATCTTGGTCATAGCGTCTTCACCACCGGTGAAAAAAAAGGGGATGGCATCCAATCCGCCAGCGGCCGATACCTGGGTCGTCAGGACGATGGGAAATTTCATATCGCGCTGGAACAAAGAAAGCTCTTGGAGCCGGAGTATATGGTCGCAACGCTCGCCCACGAGCTGTCACACATCAAATTACTGGGAGAAAAGCGTCTGCTGGAAAATGATGAGCAGCTGACGGATGTTAACACCGTTATCTTTGGCCTCGGCATTTTTGGCGCGAATGCCGCCTTCACCACCCATCAGGATTTCCGCTCCCACGGTTGGCGAAAGTCAGGCTACTTGACTCAGATGGATTGGGGATACGTGCTGGCACTCTTCGCCAGGCTCCGAGGGGAAAATGACCCCGCTTGGGCAAAATATTTATGCAAGAACGTCAAATCCGATTTTGCAAAAAGCTATCGCTATCTTGCGTTGTAGCAGCTATTGCGGCAACCGCCAAACCTCCCATTTCCGTTGCCTGTTTTCGTATCCTTATCATTTTGCTCGAACGCCCGACCCGAGTAACCCTCAATTTTTGTATCTTGATCGTCTATGTTTCGCCTTACGCGCTCCCTTACGCTCAGCATTGCTACGGTTCCATTGATATTAGGGCTGCTAGTTGCCTGCCATCATGGAAAAGTGAGGATCGTATTGGATGAGTACGCCAAAAACAAGCCCAAAACCGTCTATTACTTCGATAACGAGGAAGACGCCGGGCAACATCCTGTTGTAATTGTAAAAAATGGAATTAGCCACGCCAACAAACCGCTCTCATTCGACATAGAACGATATTACAGTAACGGGAAATTATATTGCAAGGGACAGTACATCAAGGGCCAAACTTGTGGTCTCTGGCAGTATTTCTATTCATCCGGCATTCTGCAGGCGAAATGCTATTACTGGAACGGGATTCCGCGGGATACTGCTTATTGTTGGTATCCGTCTGGAAAGCTAAGACGATTTTTAGTGGAAGTGGATACAACTAAACGCCAATGGCACGGGACAGACTATTATGAAAATGGTGAGAAACTGACCGAGTGTTATCTGACGGCAGACTCTCTTGGCGATCTGGCAATTGAAGGGGATTATAAAGCTTGGTATCCTAACGGGAACCCCAGGATGCAGGCGACGGCCAAATCTGATTGGTCAATAGGGAAATGGCGTCGATGGGATAGCGCCGGAACGTTGGAAGAAGGGGACTCAACCATTGGACTCACCTACTAATAAAAATGTCTATTCCTGAACCAAAAGGCCAAAAGGAGTGGTGGGACCTTTGAAAAGATAATTGAAAATGTAAATGAAAATAACCACGAAAAAAACTGTCTTCAGCAAATTGCGGCTTATCGGTGAAAATGTTTCGGCGTTAAGGATAAGAAATATCCGGATCTATATGGTCGGCCAGCTGGTAAACCTTCTCGGAGACTGGATGCAGCAGACAGCGCAGGCCTGGGTTGTTTGGGAACTCACCCATAAAGCAACCGCATTAGGAATCGTTGCATTTCTATCCCTGATTCCCTTCTTCATTTTCGGCCCGTGGGTGGGGGTCTTTGCAGACAGATTTGATAAAAAGAAGATCCTTTTGGTCACTCAGGTCCTGGCGATGCTCTTTGCTTTCGTGATGGCTTTCCTGATTCAGGAAAATCAACTCAGGCTGTGGCATGTATATCTCCTGGCATTTTTATTGGGCACGGTGACTGCGTTTAATGTGACAGCCGAACAGGCATTTATTGGGGAACTCGCCGGACCTGGCAATATTAAAAAAGCAATTGCATTAAACAATTCCCTGAATCAGCTGACGCGGCTGGCCGGCCCGGCCATCGCGGGATGGCTTATCGCCGCAACTGGCACTGCCGTTGCGTTTTGGTTTAATGGAGTAAGTATTATTGTTTCTATTATTTGTATCCTCATGATCCCGTCCAAAGGGGGGATGGAAGATATTGCAAAAAGCGGGCTGAAACAATTCCGGGAAGGGTTGAGTTTTCTTTATAAGCAGAAGTTGCTCCGATTCATCATCCTGTTTGCCGGCATCCAAACCTTTTTCGGGATGTCGATCGTACAATTACTTCCGGCTTTTTCATCGGTGGTATTAAAGGGCAATGCGGGTACCCTTGGAGCTTTAATTGGATCGGCTGGCGCAGGCTCCCTTGTTGGGATCCTGATTGTCCTGCCCTTTTTTCAACGCATCAAAAGATCCTGTGTGGCGATTGGCGGTGCAGTCATTTGGGCAGGTCTATGGTATATCTTGTTTTCTTTTGCGTCCACGAAGCCGGAAGCCATGCTATGTCAGTTTATGGCAAGTCTGGGAGCAGCTAATGTGCTTACCCTTTCCATCGGGCTGGCCCAGGAACTGACCCCGCCACATATGCGGGCGAGAATTGTGAGCGCATTTATGATGATCATTTACGGATTGCAACCAGTGGCATCCTTTTTTGTTGGGAAGAGCGCCGACGCAATTGGTATCAGCAGTATGATGCGTATTAATGGACTTTTCATGGTGGTATTGCCCGCTCTTCTATTGGTAATTCCCCGGCTTTACAAACTGAAGGCGACGATAAACATTCCAGTGATCAGAAACCACACAATCGGCTGAACGCCCCCCAACCTTTCATCCCGCTCCGAAGACACCCCTACAATATGCTCGCCACCTTTAACGACAACAACGCCACCTCCCCCTCCTCCCGCCGCACCAGTACCCGCACCTTTGGCCCGATCGTCCTCAAAAGCCCCTGATACACCTGCATATCCTGCCCTGCATCACCATTCATCTCCAGCACGATATCGCCCTCCCGAAAACCAGCCTTCTCCCCCGGCGAATCCTTCATCACATCCGTCACCACGATCTTCCCCCCAATCAACGCGATCGTCACCCCGCTATAGCTATAATCGAATGGTTGATTGAACGACCCATTCGGCACCAGGTAGATCTCCGACCGGGAATAATTCAACATCAAATTGAACCGCCGCAAAAGATCATTCCCGATCAATCCGCCCAGCTGCGGATAATTCGTCACATCATAAGAGTCGTCGAAGACATAGGTCGGTATCTGCCTGAACCGGAAGGGCCCGATCGAAAAGTTCTTCAGCGTCGTCAGTTGCATCTCCTTCTTCCCACCCAACCCCGCACCCTCAGTCCGCACCGGCCGTTTCTTCTTGGGACCGAATACGACACTGTCAGCCGTAAACTCCGAAGAGAAAAGGAGACATAGCCCCGCCCCCGTATCGAAATAGAACCGCGAGTTGATACCCCGGGCGTCATCCAGCCGACCCTCCGTTATCGGTAACCCCACCAGTTGCGGACGCAACAGATACCCTCCCTTCGGATACTTCACCGGCCCTTTTGAATAGATATCGATCCGGGAGTTATCATAGTCGACCCACACGAGGTACCGCGAAAAAAAAGTATACCCCAATATCCCATCGATCTGTTCTCCATACAGACTTGAAAGGATATCATAATTGTTCACCTGCATCGTTATGCTGTCGATCGTTACGGTCCCGACACGCAGCCGCAGCCCGTTCAACAGCTTCTCCTGGCGTACCCCCGCGATCCCCCGGATAGAAGCGGAGCTGGGATGTGGGACCAGGTTTAGCCGCTGCGCCGTCATGGAATCCAGCGACATCCCCCCGCATCCTGTATCGAAAATGAAATTCAGCGAATCCGAAAAATCGCCCAGCCGAACCTTCCCTAAAATAATGCCACCAATGAGCACGCGGAACCGGATACTTCCGAGGAACCGATCAGTCGATAACTTCGGCCCTCGGTCCTCATATCCATTCCGGGAAAAGGCGTATTTATCCTGGGCAACGGCCGGGCGGATATTCCACATGAGAAGAATCAATATTCCTGTAAAGAAAAAGCGCATAAGGTTCTACTCCTTTATTTTCCAGAATTAAGGGGAAAATTTATCCCCGGCCCAAAGAAGCACTCGTACGACGCAATTTTTCCGTCTTTAATCATAAAATAATCGCAGTTCCGCATGAATTTGCCGTCTGTCGTAGTACCATTAGCGATTACAAAGACGGCATCTCCGTTCATGATCACCTGTTGCACGTCAACACTTTTGATGTGTCCCGCGTTGGGCCAGCACCTTTCCTTAACCACATTTAGTTTGATATGATCGTCGAGCGGGCTGGAGAAAGTGAACCCGTCAGCGAGAATTTGCGTCATCGTATTCCAATCGATTTTCTCCCAGGCGGTATACCAAGCCCTGATAAGTTTTCCGTTTAGTGAATTTTCGAGCCCGGCCGTCTGGCCCGTAATAGTCTGGGCAGACCCTGCCTGGCTGGACAGGATAACCCCTGCCAAAAGAACTTTACCGAAAAGATTAGTCAATTTCATAATTTTTTGATTTAACGCGTTCATTATACTTTCTTATGGTCATATCAAGAATAGGCAGCTTATTATAATAGGGGTTCCGGTGAAGATCCATCAGGATGCGAAAGGCCTTCTCGTTTTGGTGATTGTACTGCAATGCCACCGCATAATTTATCTCGGCAAACGGGGAAGGATAGACTTTCAAAAGCACATCATAATATTTGCAGATGGCTTCCCAATCAGTATCTTCAAATTTGCGTGCAGCGCAGTGTACACAGGCGATAGCGGCTTCAAGGTGGTAAGGTGAAAAGATAGAATCTTCTGATTCGGTTAATAAAAAGCCGGCAAGCTGTATTAATGACCGGTCCCAGAGCTCCCGGTCCTGATACTCCAGTTCAACAGCATCACCCTGCGCGTCAAAGCGGGCATTGAACCGGGCGACATTAAAAAGCATGAGTGCCTGCAGCGCTTTGGTTTCTGGGTTGCACAACGGACTGTCAAACAAAAATTTATTGAGCATAAGCGCGTCTTCGCACATGATTTTCCCCTGGCTTATTTTGTCGCCTGATTGCTTGTAGCCTTCATTGAATATCAGGTAGATTACCTTATGCATGACCGAAAGCCGATCGGCGGAATAACTATAGAGCCTGCCGGATGAAAACAATGACTCGCTTTTTATTTTTTGCCTTGCACGGCACAGCATTTTCTCGATGGCATCCGGTTCTGCCCCAAACTGCAGGGCAATATTTTCAACCTTGAGATTGGCGACATATCTAAGGGCCAGCACCACCTGCGTTTTTGGCGTCAGATGTGGATGACAGCAAGCCATCAGCATCCGCAATTGTGCATCTTTGAAACCATCCTCGGAAATCTCGTCCGCAGCTACCGACACCGCTTTAGCCAGGGATAAATCTGCAGTTTTAGAAATTTTCTTAAGCAGGTTGATGGATTTATTCTTGCAGGTCTGATAGAGCCACCCGGAAGGATTTTCGGGCATACCCGCATTTGGCCAGTGCACTGCAGCCGCTGTAAAAGTTTCCTGCACAACATCTTCTGCCCAATCAATAGACAAGTGCCGGAAACGCTGCAACATCAACGAGATCAGTTGACCGAATCTTTCTTTATAAAGAATTTCTATACGCTTCTCAAATTCATTCATTATTCACACTGTATATGGTGGCAATCGGGCGGACCTCTCTCACAGCCAGTCCGCTTTGCACCAGCGGGCAGGTCTGGGCAATGGCGGCAGCCTGTTCAATATTTTCTGCCCAGATAATTTCATAACCCGAAATCCCTTCGCGGGCCTCAATAAAGGGGCCATCAGAAAGAATTTGGTCCTTGCTTACATATCTGCCTTTTGTCAGCAGGGGTTCCCCCCTGATATAGTTGCCGGATTCGATTAGGGAATCAACCCATTTGAGCATCATGGGTATGTTAGAAAATCGCTCTTCATCGGTCAATTTGCGCATCTTGGCCAAATCCTCCCTTATAATTAGAATAAATTTTTCCATGATTTACCCTATTAATTCTCCATTTTAATGCTGGTCCCTCAGAATAAGACAACATTCCCTCCATAAACCGGACATCGGGCGAAAAATAATTTATCCCAATGATCGGATTTAGCACAAAATTACCGAACACTTTCTAAATCAAAGCGTTGGCACCTCAAACAAATTATTCGGATCTTAACCCCTTAACAGGACTGGTAAATGCTGCTTTAATACTTTGAAAGCTTACCGTCAGCAACGTAATCAGGATCGCCCCGACGCCGGCTGCTGCAAAGATCCACCACGATATCGGCGTATGGTAGGCATACTGTTGCAGCCATTGATGCAGGAAGTACCAGGCTATCGGAATGGCGATCAGGCAGGACAGGACGACCAGGCCAACAAGGTCGCCTGACAGCATTTTCCAGAGACTGAATACAGTTGCCCCCAGAACTTTCCGGACACCGATCTCCCTGGTGCGTTGCTCGGCTACGAAAGAAGCGAGGCCAAATAACCCCAAACAGGATATAACAACAGCGAGGATGGTAAAGAAACCCGCCAACTTACCTACGCGCTCTTCGGCACGAAACTTCGCATCATATTCCTTGTCTGCAAATTTGTAGTCGAAGGGCTCAGCCGGACTGTACTTCGTAAATACAGGTCCGATCCGCCGGAGAGCCTCCGCCGCGCTGAGGCTGGGGTTGATTCTGATATTGACAGTGTATATTGGGTAGGGGGCAATATAATAGATCGTGGGGAACAGCGGATCGTAAGGGGATTCCATGACCAAGTCTTTTACGACCCCGATCACAGTGAATTTATAGCCAAACCATACGATTGTCTTACCGATCGGTTCTTTCAGTCCCATGCCTTTTACGGTTGACTCGCTCAGGATCATCGTCATGGCGTCGGATCCCTTTTGGTCCGTCCGGAAATCCCGTCCTTCGAGAAACTGCAATCCGATCGTTTTCGCATATTCCTGGGTAACCCCTTTCATGGCAAAATTGTCTGCCGTAGCATCCGGACCCTTGCCGGTCCACGTGAGGTTGCCGTTTTCGTCCCCCATCTGCGTCGTCGGGCTCGTCGATTCCGCCACTTCCTTAATCCCACCCGTATTGAGCAAGTCGCTGCGGAAGGCAGTGAAATGGTTATATATGTCGTCTGTATGCATTTGTACCATCATCAAACCCGCGCGGTTATATCCTACCGGGCGGTTCCTGGCGAATTGTACCTGCCGGAATACGATGACGGTTCCTATAATCAGGGCGGTTGAAACGGTGAATTGAACTACTACGAGAATCTTGCGTGGCAATAAAGCCAGGCGGCCGGCCCGGAACACCCCCTTTAACACTTTGACCGGTTGGAAGGAAGAAAGATAAAGGGCGGGATAGCTTCCTGCCACCAGGCCGGTTAGCAAACTGAATGCAATTCCGCAAAGCCAAAAAATAGGATTCAGCCAGGGAATGGATATATGTTTATCCGATACCTCGTTGAAAAATGCCATGGAAAGCTCGACAAAGAGAAGGGAGCCGATAAATGCCAGGAGAGCCACGAGCAGGGACTCACTGAAGAACTGTATGATCAGTTGCCTGCGCACCGATCCAAGAGCTTTCCGGATGCCTACTTCTTTCGCCCTTTTCTCGGAGCGGGCCGTGCTTAGGTTCATAAAATTGATACAGGCCAGCAACAGTACAAACGCGCCGATCAGGCCGAACAGCCGGACATACTCTATCCTGCCGCCGATACTCACCCCGTCCTTAAACTCGGAATACAGGTGCCACCGGCTCATGGGGTGTAAGAACAACGTCGCCTTGAAAAGGGCGCTGGCTTTGACAGTCGTGTCGTTATCCGATTTAATCGTTCTGATCTTTGCGGACACCTTCTCCATATCGACATTATCTCCTAGCTGAACGAAGACCTGCCAATTATTGTCCTGCCAAATGTGACGGTTTTGTTTTGTCTCCGGGTCTGTAGAAGCATAGAGATCCCACGGAGATAGGAAAGTGATATCCCCGAACGTGCTGTTATAAGGAAAATCTTTATAAATGCCCGTTACTTTTAAGGGCAAGCTGTCGTCCATGCGGATCGTCTTCCCGAGCGGATCGGCATTGGCAAACATCGCTTTTGCGAGGGATGCAGACAGCATGATGGAATGGGGGTCTTTCAGCCCGGCGCGATCGCCCTCGAGCGTGGAGAGGGTCAACATGTCCGGTGCTTCGGGCTCGATGAAAATACCTGTCTTTATGAATTTTTTTTCTGAAAAGGCAATGATATGGCTAAATGTCTGAGAGGATAATACGATGTATTTGAAATCACTCGCAAATTTTCCTTTCATTTCGTCTGCTACGTTAGCCGGCATTTCTTTTTGCGTCTGGTAGACCCCATTGATGGCCTGATTTTCCATGACCTGCGCGATGCTGCGGTAATTATCGAATCTGTCAAAGGACCATTCGTCGTAGATCCAAAAAGCGATCAGCATCGCCACCGCCATGCCTACCGAAAGACCGCCAATATTAATGCAGGCGGAAAGCTTGTTTTTAGTGAGACTGCGCCAGGCAGTTTTGAAATAGTTTTTAAGCATACAATATCCGCACTAAGAAAATGCCAGAAAGGTAAATTACTTATAATCACAGTATTATTGCGAGCTTGGTCCTGAGAAACTGTGCGGTATTGACACAGGAATGGTTCGCTTTCGAATGCCCTCCTACCTGCCATTACCACCCTCAATGTATAAAAAAGACATTCCCGGTATAATGTAATGCATTGATATCAACATCGCCCATATTGAAATAACTGATCCCAAGCTTGATGTCCGATCGCCCCCCGCGGACCACCGTATAGGATACCCGGAGCCCAAGGTTAACCGTACCATTGTCGTGATTAACGAGTATCGCGGGCCCGCCTTGAAAACGGTTTCCCGGGATGATCAGATTTGCGGCAAAAGTGCTGTAATAATGAGCAAAACTCTTGTTCGCCGTGTTGGTGCCGAATATCCCCGTTACCAGCAGGAAACTGTTGATGTGGAAGTCAAACCCCAGTCCCACATTTAACCAGGAATGGAAAAGGCTGTTTTGAGGCAGCGGACTGATCATCGCATCATAAACAAGCGAGATGGCCCGCCGTTGAACTACATGTAGCTCTTTACGCACTTCGTTGCTCTGCATCGCGGCGCTTTTCGCCACAAATTCCATGGTATAGGTGTTTGAGTTGCCACCCGGTAAGTCAAATTCCGTAGTGTCAATATTCTCAAGGATCATATAATTGTGGTCACCAAAATTGAAGAAAAGAGTGTTCTCACCAGGCCGGGGCCCTTCGAAGGTCTTGCCCAGATAGGCCGATCCTTTTTTGTCCACTATCTTCAGATACAATTTCGCCGGGCCGCCGGAAAATGCCCCGGGACTGAATATGGCCAGATATTTCGAGAAATATTCGACATGCCTAGGCCCGGGCAAATACTCCTGGATGATGAGAGCGTCGTTTGGGGCGCCGAATAACGAAGGGCTGTAAGGGATAGCGATAGTGAGCAGGGGCTTAACATAGACACAAATATGGATGTTTTCGGTCCTGGAATAGCTGATGCCGTTCGACGTCCGGAAGGACAACGTATACCTGCCCGGCCGCAGTTTTTTGAGCAACAGATCTTTTTTGGAGGCGTCGATATGTAGGGGCACACTGTCATGACCCTGGCTCCAGAAATAAAGGCGGTCATCCTCGGAGCTTTCATCATCAACTATGGGTTCGAGCCATAAGCTGTCCTCTGTTGACAAATAAAACGTATCCGCTTGCTTTGTCAAATTCGACAATATGCGGAACTCGGGCTGCCGGTTGGCACGATCGAACACCTGGTTGAGCGTACTGATGATATTCGCCTGGTAATGTGCCGACTTGGGATCTACAAAGACGCTGGAGCTGTTCCTGTAGTGAATATTTCTTCCCTTGTTAGAGATATCATAGAGGGTGAACTGAAATTCTATCAGATCGAGAAATGAATTGACCTTGATAGCCAGGACAGATTGAAATGATTTGAGGAACCCGGAATAGTAACTGTACTGTTTGGCCACGCTGGCCTGCTTGGCCGGAGATTCCGCCACATAATTTCCCGAATAAATCTCATTGAACACATCGATGATCTTGACCTCGATGCTGCTCGTCTGCGTAAGCGTATTGAGGCTGGCAACAGAATCGTATAACAATATATCTGAATTGGGTTGCCGGAGGTTTTTCAGCTTCCGCTCTATGTACGGGATCATGTAACTTTCCGCACCTTCCACGACATATAACAACTTGCCGGGAACAGTGTCGGTCGGAAGACGGGATATGCCCGCCTGCAAAACGGCAGGCTGGAAGATAGTCGCGAGGAATATCCAGGCTAGTGCGGCAGGCTTTTTATCCATCCGATAAGTATATTTGGGTGTTGCCGCAGGTATTCTCTGGCTTTGAGCAAAGCCTGTGAATTAGCATAGTCGACCAGATTTTGCCTGAATTGGGAAGGCAGCGAAGATGGGATTCGGCAATTGTCCAGATTGATAATATTGCCGTTCAAATTCAACTGCACCGGAGATTCCAGAAACCGATATGAACCAAGGTCCGGAAGTGATGCAATTTTTTCGTGGTCAAACGTAAATACGAGCTTATTCGGTGACTGCGGATCAAATGTAAACCCGGTGCTATCGGCAATCAGCTTTTGAATACGCTGGTCCCCAATATTGATGGAATATGTTCTGGCATGCGGACATTGAAGTTGCAGCAGAAACGCACTATCCGGATCATTGAAATTCACTTTCTTTTCGGCGCGGCATTTTCGGTCGATGCTTTCCGCAATGATCAGGAGCGACCCGTCGGTGGCCAAGTCACTTGCATCAACTACAGACTCCCATGCTTGCGTCGCTGGCGCATATTTGAAATTCGCATTGGCATTATCCGCGGACACCCTTATCTCATCAAATGAGCAAATAAAACCCGATTCGTTCCGGACAATAACCGAAAGGGTCCTTTTAGCAGGCTTGTGGACCTCGACATAGGTCGATGAAAAAATAACCAGCGCCAATGAAAGGAAGATCAGTACGATCACCACAATAGGAAAAGCCCGGGGCAATTTTATCCCTTTACTTTTAAGGAAGAAATAGGCAACCAGAAGCATGGTAAACATCGCAAAAGCCGTCAACCGCCAAACGTCGCTGATCGCCTGGATCTGTGACGCCAGATCTTTCAAAATGCCCATACAAAATGGATTTTAGCTGATTATGCGAACACCCTCCCGGAAGATAAGACAAATGGAGACCCCTTCAACCCGTGAAAACACCCATTTTTCTCCAACCCCATGCAACGATCCCATCACGTTTCCCTGTCCTATATCCCAAATTGGACCTATTGACCCCCCACCCCCGCCGCCAATTCCTAAAAAACACCCTGTTCACTGCGGTAATAGCCATACTCCACCCGCTCCGGAGACTCTTCGCACAACCCAAACCCGACTTCCCCTCCTGGACAGAACTCGTCGACTATGCCAGATGGTGCCCGACCGTCCATAACCTGCAACCGCATAAGATCAAACCCCTCTCGGCAACCGAAGCCGAGCTTTACTACGACCCTTCACGGCTCTTGCCCGTCGAAGATCCCAACGCCATATTCGTTACCATCGCCATGGGCATATTCGTCGAACACCTCTCCATAGCCGCCTCCGCAAACGGAGCAAAGGTCGAAATGTCCGAAATCTTCAACCCAATAACCGTGAACGCCACAGCCCCCCGGAAATTCGCCTCACTAAAACTCGTGCCAGCACAACAAGCGGCGACCCTCGACCGGGACCTCATTCTGAAAAGGAGAACTTCACGGCTGCACTATACCGGAAGCCCCGTCGACCCCGCCATACTCGATAAGATCAGGACCGAAGCGGAAAAATTCGGCCATGAATTCTTTTCTTCCTCGGAAAAAGATCTCGTGGACTACGTGATCGACCTGAATCAGCAAACGCTATTTCAGGACCTCGGGTCGGAAGCCGACCGCAACGAACTCAACCGTCTCTTTCGATACACAAAAAAAGAAGCAGAAATAAAGAAGGACGGCCTTTGGTCGACCTGTATGTGTTTCCCGGGAAAGCTGATGAAATCGGTCTTCACCAACCACGGGAAATGGGAAAAAGGCTGGCGGAAATGGCTGCTGGCCCGCGACTATAAAGCATCCTTCAAAGGCACCGCCACCATCTGCTGGTTCGGCGGAAAATTCGATAACACCGAAGATTGGTTTAACGCTGGCCGGATGCTTGCCCGCAACTGGCTCCTTCTGACAAAGGAAAACGTCTACATCCATCCCTTTGGGTCACTGATCACCAACAAGGATGCCTACCAAAAGATCAATGGAAAATTTACCCAACCACCCGACAACAAAAAAATCTGGATGATCTTCCGCGCGGGTTACAGCAAGGAGCCGGCAAGAAGCTATCGGTTGAGCACGGAAGATATCATGATATCATAAAAAAATGCGCCACTTATTTGTCATACTCGTCGCCAGGTGGACAGGACTTGTCCGATATTTTCTTACAAGATCGACACCGTCCATGAAATTACTTTTCCTCCCGGGAATGAATAAGTGGAGAATGTACACGGCAAAAGTTCGCGTATATTATCAATTTACAAAGGCAAAAAGACAAGTTCCGGCTTACCGGGATTTCTTACGATCAGTGCAATTTACAAGACCACCCTTTAACGCTCTCGTCCCTGACATCCAAAAAATCCCTGTTACCGACAAACTCAATTACATAAAAAGATACCCCTTGACCGAACGCTGCGTCAGGGGAAAGATCGCAAACACCGGCGTTGTGATCGACGAATCATCCGGAAGCAGCGGAACTGCAACCAATTGGGCGAGGGGAAAAAAAGAAAGAAAGATAAATGCGCGTTTTATCCGTTTCGGCATTCAAAACCTGTTCGGGAAAAACCCGCTCTTCATGATCAACGCCTTTGCCCTTGGCTCCTGGGCTACCGGGATAAATATTACCATGAGCTGTGTAAGCTTCGCCAAAATAAAATCTACCGGACCCGACACGACGAAGATCATCAACACGATCAGGCAATTCGGCAAAGCGCAACGGTACATTATCATGGGCTACCCGCCATTTTTAAAAATGCTGGTTGACCACAGCGACATCGACTGGCACGGATACGATGTTTCATTCATCTTTGGCGGCGAATCCATGTCGGAAGGGCTCCGCGACTATCTGAGATCCAAGGGAATTCGAAAGATCTATAGTTCATTCGGCGCCTCCGACCTGGAACTCAATATTGCATCCGAGAACGATTTTACCATCAGCCTGCGACAATTGCTGCGAACAAACGACCGGCTGCGGGAAAGACTGGTAAAGTTTACCGGCGCCCTCCCCATGCTCTTTCAATTCAATCCGGCTGATTTCCTGATTGAGACAACCGAAGAAAACGAACTCATTATTTCTGTCTGCCGGCAAGGATACCTCGCGCCAAAAATAAGGTACAATGTCCATGACCGCGGGCATGTCATGCAAATGGCCGAATTACGCTCCATATTGAAAGACCTCGGTATAAACCAGGCTGAATACGTGAGACCTCAAACCGACCTGCCCGTGTTATTTCATTACGGAAGAGCCGATATGACCGTTTCCTTCTTCGGCTCGAACATCAGTCCTACAGACATCCAGGAGACTATCAGTAATCTCCCCGGCTTCCTGCAATCCATCCACTCGTTTTGCATGACCACCACCGAAGATCAGGACGGGAACAAACAATTGATCGTTTCCATGGAATTACAACCATCACCACCTGAATCCGGCCCCGACCTTTCCCCACAGGTCTTCTTCGATCAGTTAGCCGGCGTCAACCAGGATTTCAGGGAAGCGAGGAGAATCTCGGGCAGCGACACCCATACCCTTCTGGAATGGCATGAATTCGGTACAGGCCCTTTTGCCGATGCTGATATCCGCATAAAGGCACGATATGTATACTGAAAAGCCACCCGGCCTGTCGCCAGCATTCCCCGGGCCGATCCCCGATCCCCGGGACCATTTATTGCGGCTGCGCCGTCAGCTTCCAATCCGGCCGGATGAAATGACAGGTATACCCGTTCGGATATTTTTGCAGATAGTCCTGGTGGTATTCCTCCGCGACCCAAAAGGGTCCCGCCGGCACGACCTCCGTCACGATCGGCGCCTTGTAGATCTTCGCCTCATTCAGCTCGGCGATTAATTGGAGCGCCGTCTCTTTTTGCTGCTCATCCACGTAGAAAATAGCCGACCGGTAGGACGCCCCTACGTCATTCCCCTGTCGGTTGCGCGTCGTCGGATCATGGATTTGGAAGAAGAATTCCAGCAGCTTGCGGTAAGATAGTTTCTCCGGATCAAAGACAATCTCGATCCCCTCTGCATGTGTCCCGTGATTCCGGTATGTGGCATTCGGTACATCCCCACCGGTGTATCCGACAATTGTGGAGATCACGCCCGGAAGCTCCCGGATCAGTTCCTCCACGCCCCAGAAGCATCCCCCCGCTAAAATGGCTTTTTCTGTGGTCATAATTGATACCCTTTTAAGTAAAATTAACAGTTTTGCCTCACCTTGGTTCATTTCTCCCCGCCTTAACTTAACTTAGGAATCATGCAAAATATTTTCCCTTTTTTGGCATTCCTCCTTCTTGCCACCCGGCTGGAGGCCCAGCTCCCCGTCGACCGGGAACCCCATCATAAGGTAATCAAGGAAAACCCTTACTTCAGGCTGCTGGAAGGGAAAATTCCGACCGGCGACACGACCCCAGCCCATGTTCATGCCGCCAATTCCGTTGTCGTCTTCCTCTCCCATTCCACCTTTGGCATCCAGGTCATCGGCGACAAGCCAGTCATCGCGACCGTAAATCCCGGCGACCTCCGATACCTCGCTTACGGCGACAAACCCGTCAACCATATCGTCTGGAACCAGTCTTCAGGCCTCTTTCACTTCTATGTAGTCGAGCTAGCCAAAAAACCCGTTATCAAAGATATAGCCAACAACCAATCCGTCTACCTCCAACCGACGGCCAGCGCCCGGCTGCTGATTTACATTACCGGCATATACAAATTCATTCCCCCCAATACGCCTCTCGATCTGAGAAACCCAGCCCGCTGCATCCTCTTGGATATAAATTAACTTCCATGCAGCCGGGCATCCAACAATATGCAGGATTTATTTGTATGAGGATTATAACGTTCAAAAAACTATGTAACCATGAGTACGCAAACCGTTCATAAGCCAGCCGCAAGGCAGGACTCCGACAAAGCGGAGGTCTCCGTTCTATTCGGGAGAATATTCTCCTTTAATAATAGCCTCAAGCTGATT
Organism: Puia sp.; assembly: GCA_035948015.1. Taxonomy (GTDB): domain Bacteria; phylum Bacteroidota; class Bacteroidia; order Chitinophagales; family Chitinophagaceae; genus Puia. The sequence goes on along the minus strand of DASZJO010000157.1, from coordinate 11,493 downwards.
CATTGGCATGTCAGCGGAAAGGGGAGCTATGCCGCCCATCTATCCCTGGATCAGGCGATCGAGACCTTATTGGAAGCAACGGACCGGCTTGTTGAGACCGGTTATGCGGTCCTTGGGGAATTGGACATTGTTATTCCCGAAACGAAACGGCCGGACGATTTCGTGGGACATATCGAGGCTTACTACCAGTATATGGAGCATCAACGCCGCCTTTTTTCGGAAGCGTTCGTACAGTCTATCCTCGATGACTACCAGGAGGGGATTCAACAGCTTCTTTTCAGGCTAAAGAGGCTGCAATAGACCTGGGCCTTCATCGTAACCCTTTATTTCATCCCCGGCCGATGCTCCATCAACCGGTTGATCACGTCCTGTACCTCCCCCGCCGGCCGCGCCTCGACCAAATGCTCCTGCCCTCCCGTCTCCCCATCCTCCCACCGGTCACTCCCATCCGCCTTGACCGTCATCCGCCCAGCCTTCACCGTATAATATCGCGCATACCCGCAAACCCCCACGAGCACCGCGGTCTCATCCCAACTGCACCTCCCCGCACTGTCCTCCGCCGCCAATGGGATGCTGATCGCAAACACATCCTTGACCGGATCATGCTGTATCGTCGCATCCCGCACCATCAGCAGCCCGCACTTGATCTTTACCCCGATCTCGAACCCGCTCAACAAGATCGGTGTCGGCCAACTGCTGAAAACCGCCTGCGACGCCGCCGCATCTTTCATCACATTGAACTCCCAACCCTCCGGGAACTTCCCCGCCATCGACACCAGCTGCCGCACCTTTTTCCGCACCAGCTCTACCCCGCTCAAAGAAGAATAACCATCCGGCCCTGACTGCAACAGGCCCGCCAGATTGGTCAGAAACCCCACTGTAATAATGACTACGCTATGATCCGGCTGTGCGGCCAAAACCTTTCGATACAATTTCACCGCATCTTCCGCCTCCTCATTTCGAACCAGCGTATGCGGATAATGCATAAGGATCGAATCCGTCCAATGCTGCCCATCCCGCTGACTGACCGCATTCCCCTTCGGCACCCCGATCGGGATACCCGGCCGCCGGAAATACGTATTGAACAGGTTCGGCACTGCAGCCACCCCTTCATATTTGTTGCTGGCCATCGTCGCCAGGATCGTCGCCTTACCGCTGTCCGCAAACGCATGCAGCAACGCTATCGCCCCCACATCATCATAATCAGGACCCATATCGGTGTCGAAGATCACCCGCACTGGCTCGGCCTCACCTCGCGCATTCGCCGCCCCGATAATTTGTCTCCCCCCATGCAACGCCACCTCCTTCCCCCTATATACAAACCGCCCGCTCACCCCTTCCGGCAACTCCACCTCGCCGTCAATCCGCGCCCCGGTCCTCCGCAACTTCACCCTAATCATCCCCTTCGGATGCGGCATACTCCCCTCGACCTCCGTTAACTCCCCCAGCGCCGGCCGGATCAACACCCGGCTAAACCCCGGCGCATCCGGCATGATCCCGCAAATCGTCGCGAGAAAATCATAGTCCGGGCTCGCACTCCACGCATGACAGTCCGACCGCGTCGGCTCCGGCTTCTCCGCAAATGTCGTGAGCCCGATCTTCAACATCTGCCTCCACGGCCCCAGCTGCGAATAATATTGATCGGCCATCCCCGCCGCCTTCATCGCCTGCAGAAGATAAAACCTGAAATAAAACGTCGCCTGCGCCAACCCACTATCCCCCAAAATCTTCCCCATCACCGCCCGCCGGTCGCCCGCCGGAATAGCCCCGGCCAACACCGCCAATATCCCCGCATGCTGACTGTAGCTGTTCTTCTCCGGCGTATTCGCCATCTCGCCGCGAACGTTGTCAAAACAGGCTCCGTAAACACCCCGACCCAGGTCCGCCGCCAGCTTCCGGCATCGCCCGGCCGCATAGCCATACTGCCCGCCGAAATACCCGAACAGCTCGGCCGCCTGTTGTAACGTATACGCATACTGTAAACTGATCACCGCCGAATGCCCATCGACTGCCCCCGGCGGCACCCCGTCGCCAAACGCATCCGCCCAATCTATAAAACCCCACCACGGCATCGGTCCGAGCATTCCCACCGTCGTATCGACATGCCCCTCATACCAGTCCAACACTCCCCTTACCGCCGGCAGGAACTGCCGCACAAACGCATCGTCCTTTCGCAAAAGCCAATAGTCATGGATCATCACGATCCACCACAACGAAAAAGGCGGGATGACCTGGAACCGGTTACTAGGATACCTCCCCTGCGTAAGCCCTTCGGGTATCCGCGAATGATAGAAGTCGAGCAGCGCCTTTCGCATCAACCGGTCATCCCCGGTCACATACAGGGAAATAAGGCTCTGGATCCGCGTGTCCGCCTCATATTGCAATTGCTCATAATAAGGACAGTCGAAATAAGTCTCCCCCGCACACAGCCGTGCCGTCCGCCATCCCACATCCCAAATGGCGCCCAAAGACGAGTCATTACTGCTAAAGCTGGCCCGACGTTCAAACGGATACCCCGTATAGATCCCGTAAAGATCATTCATCTGCAGCGAATCATCACCGGTCTTAATATCCAACTGCAAATACCGGAACGTCCGAACCCACAACGGCCGGAACAACCGCCGAATACCGCCATCCGTTACAAAAACATCATAATTGCCCCGGATCTCCTTCCCTTCAGTCACCCCGCGATCCCCCTTCTGCCCATTCTTATCCACCAGCGATTCGGCATAAGTCATCCGGATCGTCGCTCCCTTTCCGCCGCTTACCGTCAACTCCGGATAAGCGACAGTATTATAAGTTTGATCCAATAATATTGTGGTGTTCGTATGCCGCGGGATGCTAAACGATCGCTTACCCTGGAAAAAATCCGTCTTCCCAACCCCGCCCGATGCCTCATCCCCCACTCCTTCGCCGGATGTCTCCTGCCACCGGCATACCACCGGGATCCTTTGCAACCGCTCCTCCATCAGCGGGATCCCCCGCGGCACCAGCGTCCACCAATTGTCCGACCCCGATCCCCATGGCGACGCACTCGCCACCTCCGCCGCGGAAAGCCATCGCACATCATCATACCCCGGCTCCTCCCAACCCCAGGGATACCGGTCACCGTCAACTGAATCCCCGGGGCCGATGACCATATAGGTCCGCAACCGCGCCCCATTATCCGTCGAACAAGGACCGTAGGCACTGTCCCGCACCACCTTCCACCTCCGGTCGCTTTTCACCATCTGTTCCGCCAAACCATCACCTTGCAGCAAAAAAGCAGTCCTGTTGGAGATCTGCGCCACCGGCGCATATACCCCCATGTTCCAAACCATCGCCGCCAGCGTATTCTGCCCCGGTCGCAGATACCCCGCTATATCTACCGTTTCAAAATTCCAATGGCCCAGGTCACCCCTCGCCGGCCCGCTGCACACCGCATGACCGTTCACCCATAACCGATAGCGGTTGTCGGCGCTGACATGCACGACGAATGTCGCAGGTTGCTGCTCCAGCTGAAACGATCTCCGGAAATGATATACCCCATAGTCGCGCCCGCCAATCCCCGGACAGGAGATCCAGGCGGCAGGCCACCCCTGCTTCAATAAAGTTGGATTGATCGGGAGCTCCTGCCCGATCAGCCGCCCCGGCAGCCAGACCAGGCAACAGATGAGCCCTATAACAATTTTTCTCATGACAATATTTACTAAATTTAACGAATGAACCCCATTCAGCGATTGCTTTTTCTGGGCCTCCTGCTCTCACTCGTCAATCGCCACGCCGTCGCCCAACAAGGCGAACTCCTCATCTACCACCCGATCCAGACGGATAAGGATGGCCATATCATCCCCTGGTATGATCCCGACCCCGCTATCGCCTACGATCATAATCTTTACACGATCTGGAATTTCTGGGATACCATGCGCAGAGACCTCAACGGCCTTCCCTATTATATGAACCACCAGGTCTGGAATGCCAACCTCAATGACCCGCGCGGGATCGGCGGCGATCAGTTTATGATGGCGCTTTCCTCCTGGGCACTCTTATACGACTATACCGGCAATGACAAGATAAAAGAAAACATGTCCTTTCTCGCGGGCTATTATCTGACCCATGGCCTGTCACCCGCTTCCTGCCAATGGCCCGATATCCCCTTTCCCTACAACACGCTGATCTATTCAGGCATCTATGACGGCGATATGCGAAACGGGAAAGATGTTACCCAACCGGATAAGGCGGGCTCCCTCGGGCTGGAGCTCGTCCACTTGTACAAGATAAAAAACGATCCCGTATTCCTCAACGCCGCGATAAAAATCGCCAACACCCTCGCCGCCAACGTGAAAACCGGCAACGAACTCCACTCACCCCTCCCGTTTAAGGTCAACGTATACACCGGCAAAACCGTCCTGCTAAAACTAACCGGCGGCACCGGCCAGACCCTCGACACGGCTTGCTATACCAGCAACCTTACCCCCACCCTGCAATTATTCATCGACCTGACCCAGCTCCGCCAGGGTAAAACGACGGCTTACCAGGCCGCCCAAAACAAGATCCTCGCGTGGTTACAACAATACCCGATCCGCAACAACCGCTGGGGACCTTTCTTTGAAGACGTCGGCGAATGGAGCCAGACACAGATCAATGCCATGACCTGCGCCCGGTTTATGATGGAACACCCGGCGCTGTTTCCCGATTGGAAAACGCAGGTAAGATCGATCATCGATTGGGTCCACGCCAATTTCGATAACAAGCAATGGAAAAAATATGGAGTGACAGTCACCAATGAACAATCGGTGTACGCCGAACCGGGCAACAGCCACAGCGCCAGACAAGCTGCCGATGAATTACTCTACGTCTCACTTACCGGCGATACCTCCCTTTATACCAACGCCATCCGCGAATTGAACTGGGCCACCTATGCCGTGGACACAGATGGAAAAAACTGTTTCCCTTTTGACGAGCCCTGGCTCACCGATGGATACGGCGATTATGTCAGACACTATTTACGCGCGATGGCCACCTACCCGCACCTGGCCCCCGTCGCTGATCATATCCTTTCGACAACCTCCGTCATTCAACAAGCCGACTACAAAGGCCGCCTGAAAAAATACCTTGCCCCCTCCTTTGATAAACAGGACACAAATAATGTGCTGATCTATTATCGCACCTTCGATAGTGCCGGAACGGAACAGATAAAGTTAATAGCCCGCCCCTCAGAAGTACTGCTAAATAACGACCTGCTAACAGAAAGGAAAGAGGACCAGGGTTATACCTGGCGCCCCCTCGACCAGGGCGGTGGCGTGTTAACCGTAAGGCGAAAAAAAGGAAATGAAATTCTTATTCTTCAATAATAAATCAGCCTCTTCGATGAAACAGATAACGCTGTCACTCCTCACACTACTTCTCTTTACCAACATGCAAGCACAACCGACAAGAACAATCTTTATCACCGGCGGTGATTTCAGCTCCCCCTTCATCAAATACGTCATCAGCCTGACACATAAACCCAACCCCAGGATCTGCTTCATCCCTACCGCCAGCGCCGATGACCCCGATAATATCATCCACTGGTATGAACGCTGCGCCGAGCTACCCGTCAAACCCTATGTGCTGCGCACCTTTATCAACTCCCGCCCCGAGCAAGAGACGTTTGAACAGACCATCCTGAGCATGGATGCCATCATCGTGGGCGGCGGCAGTACCCTCAATATGATCGCCATCTGGAAAGCGCAGGGCATCGATACCGTCCTGCGATCAGCGTATGAAAAAGGGATCATAATGGCAGGCGGGAGCGCGGGCTCCCTGTGCTGGTTCCTCAGCGGTATCACCGATTCAAGACCAAAACAACTAACCTTGGTCGACTGCCTGGGCTTTATTCAAACCAGTCATTGCCCTCATTACCATAGCGAACCTGGCCGCAAACCACTCTACCAACAGGAAGTCCTCAGCGGACACCTCCCCGCGGGCTATGCCTGTGACGACCGCGCCGGGATACTGTTTCAAAACGAAAAACTGATCAGGTCGGTAGCCGCTGACCCGAACAGCCACACCTATTTCGTCTCGGTCGCCGACGGGAAGATCAAGGAAGAACAATTACCCATCGAGCCGCTGCCGTCAAACCCCTAACCCCACCCGACCGGCCAGCCCGCACCTCGACCCCGGCCGGCCCCCCTAATTCCCACCATCCAGCCACCGATATCGCTCCGGATGCGGCTCCTTCTCAGCATGCGTATGCACATCGATCACCATGATTTCCGACCCCATGGCCTTCATCGGCGTCCACGTCGGCAACCCTCTCCCATTCGGATCGCCTGTCTTGATAAAATTCGCAAAATAGGCTTCCATCATCGCAGACACCTTGTCATCATCCGCCGTCCACGCATACACGGTATTGGTATGGAGATTACCCAACGCATACTCGATCTCCCAGGAATGACCCGCACCCAACGCCGGCGCCTGCGCCCCCGACATCCCGGCAGCCGGCGGCCGGGGATGCGCATATAAATACCGATAAACGGGCTTGCCGCCGGTAGCCGTCGCCCTGTCGATCCATTTCCAGGTGCTATAAGCAATAAAACGATCCGTCGCCAAATCTGTCCCTGCCTGCTTCACTTCCTCCGCCGTCGTCGCTTTGTACAATGACAACACCTCATCCGCATTATCCCCATAAAGCTTGCGCACTGCCGCATCGTAACCCTCCACCGTCGGCACAGCACCCACAATCACCCCGAATGGCAGCTCGGCCGAGTTCCAGCCCGCCAGCAATGACACCTTCATCTGATTGCCCGCCGAATATATCTCATCCGGCGCCTCGGGCAGGAAATAACCGTCGATAACCGTAGCGAACCGCGCCCCCTTAGCCGTGGCCTGCAACAAGTCATTTGCGCTCATCGCCCGCAAATCCGTAATGGACTTATTCCCCAGGCGCGCGGCAAACGCGGCCCCATATCGTTCCGCCGTATCCAGCATCACCGGCTTGATATTGCCGGTCAACCCGCCGCTTTCACCGATAGCCCCTTGAAACAACCCCTTGGATAACGGAGACGCCATCTGCGCACATACGGAGATCGAACCGGCAGACTCACCGGCGATCGTTACCCGCCCCGGATCGCCGCCAAAAGCGGCAATATTCTGCTGCACCCACTCCAACGCCGCATGCTGATCCAGCAACCCGTAATTGCCGGAAGCATGATGCACCGATTCCTTCGTGAGGTCCGGATGCGACAAAAATCCAAATACCCCTAACCGATAGTTGACGGTTATCGCAACAACACCCCTTTTTGCCATGCTCTCACCGTCATAACGGTATTCACTCCCATCCCCGCAGACAAACCCGCCACCATAGAAATAGACCAGCACCGGCAAATGACTGCCGGACGCCGGCGCCCAGACATTCAGATAAAGACAATCCTCACTCATCCCATCGGACCGGAATTTCATATCGCTATATATCGGTAACTGCATCGCTCTCGGCCCGAAAGCCTGCGTCTTCCGGATACCTTGCCAGGAAACTACCGGCTGCGGCTCTTTGAACCGTAAGTCACCAACCGGCGGCGCGGCATACGGAATACCTTTAAAAGAATGTACCCCCGACGGCTCAACCGTCCCCTGCACAACCCCGCTTGCCGTGGTGGCCTGCGGGCCGTCAGCCTGAGCGCGAACGATCACAACGCCGATAACAGCAATCGTCAAGAGACTTAACCCTTTCATGGCGGAATATTTATCCAAGTTTACCAATTTTTTTGGACTTTGGGCCTCCCCACTCCCCATTTACCATGATTTTTACGGGAAATACCTCCTCGGAAATACGCTCCTCCCCCACATCGCGTTAATAGGCCGTAATCTGTAAATCCTAAGAAAACAACTATTCTTATGAAAACTTCAATTCTCTTCTTGATCCTATCCTTCGGATTTGCCCAGCTCAAGGCGGCCGATGGCGCCAAAGAGCGCGAGAAGAGCCCCGTTGTCCGCAACATCCTTTCCAATCAATTGCCCGCAAGGCTTTTAACGACCATCAAAAAGAATTACAAAGACTATTGGATCACCGATCTCCACAGGGAGAGCATCAACGGTAAGATCTCCTATTACATCACATTGGAAAATCCCGATCAAACAGTAAAACTGAATACCACCCACAGCGCAAGCTGGGCGGTTGCTCGCATCGTTCCAAAAGAAACCGCAGCCCGCTAACCCTTAATCAATACAAAAGGACAAGGCCACTATGCATGATGACCCGGCATAGCAAGGCCTTGTTCGCCTATTTCGCGAATTTCACCGATATTTGCCCAATTATTTTCTAAATCCCTAGAGCATTTGTCTATCGGTCGGTCGTTCCTCGTGGTCTTTCTTCTCTTATTGGCTGGCCAACTGCGCGCCCAGGATAGCCTCCATCATTCGGTCCCCCAAAAAGACATCACCGACGAATTACACTTTCTGTTTAAGCACAAACGATCCGATACCCTTCAGGAAGTCCGGAAACTTACTATCTCCGTATTGCCCGCCATCGGCTATACCCTGACCACCCGCGCAGCTATCACCGTTACCGGCAACGGCGCCTTCCGCACCGATACCGACATAGCCAACACTAAGATCTCAACGGTCACCGCCAGCGCGGCCTATACCGAAAACCAGCAATTCTCCGTTCCCCTCGAGACCAATATCTGGACAAAAGGCAACAAATACAATTTTGTGGGCGATATCCATTTTATGAAATACCCGCAGGCGAGCTTCGGCCTTGGCTCGAACTCCTGGATTGGTAATGTCGACTCGATGGTTTATAATTATATCCGCTTCTATGAGATCGTGCTGCGCCCGATCACCCGGAATTTTTTTGCCGGTGCAGGCTACATCATAGACTATCGGTACGATATCGACGACAACAATACAATGGCGCCCATCCTCTCCGATTATGAGAAGTATGGCAGGTCTTACTCCTCAGTCTCGACAGGCTTTACGCTCAATGCCCTCTACGATACCCGCGATAACTCGATCAATCCCTACAAAGGCTTCTATGCCAACGTCACTTACCGGGATAATTTGAAGTTTATGGGCAGCAACAGTAACTGGCAGTCCACCATCATCGATGTTCGGAAATTTTTTAATTTCCCCTCCGGCTCCCGCAACGTGCTGGCCCTCTGGAACTACGACTGGTTGGTCCTGAACGGCAAACCTCCCTATCTCGACCTTCCCTCCACCAATTGGGACACCTACTCAAGTACCGGAAGGGGATATATCCAGGGGCGGTTCCGCGGCGACGAAATGGTCGACTTTGAATCCGAATATCGATTCCCGCTCACTGCCAATGGCTTCCTCGGCTGCGTCGTCTTCGCCAACGCCGAATCCTTCTCGGGGCTGAACTCCCACCAACTCCAGTCCTTTCAACCCGGCTGGGGCGCAGGGCTCCGGATCAAACTGAACAAGACCTCCCGGACCAACTTAGACATCGACTATGGCTTTGGGACACAAGGTTCCAACGGTCTCTTCGTCAACATCGGTGAACTTTGGTAATGCACTCACCCATTCCTCACCTTCGCCTTACACTGCTCTAATATTTCCATCCTATCTATGCCAAAAATTATCGTATGCGCAGCGGCTGGATATTTTGGCTCCTCACCTCCTGGATCGTCGCCTGGCCGTCCGCGCTATCCACATCACCCGGGTCACCCATTTATCCGCCCGCCCCGGCCGACCTCGTCCTGACCAACGCAAATATTATAACCCTGCAATCCCAGGGCCATCGCTCCCAAGCCGTCGCTATCAGCGGCGCCTTAATTGTCGCAACCGGCGACACGGGCTTTATTCGCCAATACATCGGCCCGAACACCAAAGTCGTCGACCTCCACGGAGCCACCATCGTACCGGGATTCAATGACGTTCATCAACACCCCGCGCCCATCTACTCCTGGGACCGACCCTACGCGAGCCTTGAACTTGATACAATCAATTCAATGGCGAGCCTGATCGACCTGCTGAAAAGAAAAGCCGCCATCACCCCAAAAGGAATGCTCATCCGCGGCACCGCCTATAACGAAGTAAAACTCGGCCACCAGCCTACCCGCGAATTCCTCGACAGCGCTTCGACCGACCACCCTATCCTGATTACCCACGCAAGCGGCCACCTGTCCGCCGCCAATTCCTACTTGCTGCGCATCAGCCACATCGACCGGAACTCCCTGGATCCGCCCGGCGGCGCCCTCGAACGCGACAGGAACGGCGACCCCGACGGGATTATTAAGGAGTCTGCCCGACGCCTCCTGACATCGGATAAGTCGATCAACCCGCCACACCCGACCGCAGAAGAGGAACTGGATGGATACCGCTCCTATTTCCGACAGCTGCTGGCAAGCGGCCTTACAAGCATCGGCGATTGCTGGACTACGCCGGCTAAAGTGAAGATCTATCAGTCATTGGTAGCCGAAAATTTTCCAATGCGGTTCAACCTCTATATCGGGATGGATTACCTGGACCAGGTGCTGTCCGGACAGATTCCACGCACCCATACCGACTACCTGCGAATAGAAGGCATCAAGATCTTCCACGGTAATTCCTTTAGCGGTAAGACCTGTTGGCTGTACGAACCCTATGATACGATCAACCCCGTTTCTGGCAAACGCGATTACTACGGGATACCGCCCGCGCGGAGCCAGTCCTCCCTCGATAGCCTGGTGCTGAAGATCCACCGGGCAGGCCTGCAGATCGCCTGCCACTCTAACGGGGACCGCGAGATCGACATGGTCATCAAAGCCTATGAATACGCGCAGCAGATGGCTTACCAGCCGGATATCCGGAACCGGATCGAACATTGCAGCATCACCAACCAGGAGATACTCGATAAGATAAAGAAAGATAGCATTGTCCCCGTCTTTCACTCTTACGAGAACGAGCTTGGGGACCAACTCCTCGTATATGGCCCAAAACGCCTCACGATGATCATGCCGACCAGGACCGCCGTCGATATGGGCATACCCTGGGCCATGCACTCCGATTTTCCGGTCTCCCGTTACGAACCGATGCGGCGACTCGACGGAGCCGTGAACCGGATCTCGAGAAACGGCAAACCGATCGGTCTCAACCAAAAGATCAGCGCGGAAGAAGCTATTCGAGCTTATACTATCGGTGGCGCATACACGTCGCATGAAGAAAATAAAAAAGGAAAGATCACCCCCGGCCAGCTGGCAGACCTCGTCGTCCTCGACCAGGACCCTACGGCCATCAACCCTGCAAACATTCCTAACGTCCGCGTGATCGCTACCTTCGTGGGCGGCCGCCAGGTTTACGGCCAATAGGGCAATAACCCGCAAACTTCCGCGAGATCCCCCCAATTCCCGGCGATAGCATCCGATCCCAGCCGCCGCAGGATCATCGAAAATATCTCATCCGGCTTATAACCCTGCCGGCGCAGATAGCGCACAGAAGTAGCTCCAGCCGACTTCGACAATTTCGTCCCGTTTGACCCCATCAGCAGCGGATGATGATAAAAACGAATCCCCCGAAATTCATCCTGCCCCAACT
>DASZJO010000156.1:0-27113 GCA_035948015.1 Puia sp. | reverse complement strand
CTGATCGATATAGAATTCTTCTTCTCCCTCCAGCCAGTAGACGGGCTTAAATTTTGCTTTCTTCCAGTCGCCGAGGATCTTTTCTACAGACATGTAAGACACTTAATTGGGTGCAAAAGTATGTAAATCCATAAGAATCAGCCTCAAAACACAATAAAAATGAAATTGGCACGGTTTTAGACTAAACCCGAATAGAAACCGAAAATTACTCGGACAAGGTTTTTAGAAGAACTAATTTATAACTTTTGAAAAAACATAAGCCATGAGTACGACAACCAACTATCCCTCAGCGTCTCCCCAAAGTCAACCGCCAAAGAAAGACTACAAAAATCTAGTAATTGGATTGCTCGCCGCCGGTTTCCTCGGAACCTGGGGCTACTTGCTCTGGAACAACAACAAGAATGAGCAGGACAAAACGCAACTTCAGACCCAGGTTTCTAAAGTAACTGACGAAAAGGGACAGTTACAGAAGAATTTCGATGATGCGCTTGTTCGCCTGGATTCACTGACCGGCACCAACAACAAGCTGACCTCTCAGCTGAACGAAGGCAATAGCCAGATCTCCCAGCTGAAGACACGGATCCGCGGCATTTTGAACAAAGAGCACATCACTGAAGCCGAAAAGAAGAAGGCTGAAGACATGATCAAGGAATTGAATGATCACATCGGCCAACTGGAACAGCAGGTAGCCCAGCTGACCCAGGATAATCAAACGTTGACGACCAACAACCAGCAGCTGACCTCCGACAAGCAGCAGCTAACTACGGACCTGGCCACTACGACCACTGCCAAACAAAGCCTCGAAAAGCAAGTAGACGTAGCTTCTACGCTGAATGCTTCCAATATTACCATTACCCCGATGCACGAAAAATCGGACGGGAAGGACAAGGAAACGACTACCGCCAAGCGCGTAAACAAGTTGGTTATCGGTTTCGACGTATCCAACCGGATCGCTCAGACCGGCCAGATCGATGTCTATGTCTGCATCACCGGCCCCGATGGCAAGCCCATCTCGGTTCCTGCGCTGGGTAGCGGCACTTTCACTACCCGTGAGGAAGGCGATAAGATCTTCACCGCCAAGGTGCCTGTAGATTTCGAGGCCGGAAAGACCAAGGCCGTGCAGTTCGCCTGGAAACAAAACAGCCAGTTCTCCAAGGGTGACTACAAGATCGAGATCTATCATAATGGGTTCAAGATCGGCGAAGGCACTCAGACCTTGAAAAAGGGCGGGCTTTTTAGCTAGTTTAGTTGACTTTCAATATATACCGGCGGCCGGGATCTTCGATCCCGGCCGCTGTCTTTACAGGATGGCCCGCAATGCAGCGCGGCCCGTATTGATCACCCCCTGTCCGGCAGGCTTACGGCCTTCGTATTGCAGGCTGATCTCCAGGCTGGCGCCCAATCGTTTGGTGAAATCCAGTCCCCATTCATAGTTCCGGCCTGGCGCCAGCCCTTCGAGGATAGTGTAAGAGACCGGCGAGGTGACACTAGGCGTACCTTCCTTTGAGGTATAGCTGATATTGCTGAAGATGAACTTTCCCACGATAGAAGTGCTCTGCAGGATATTGTATTTAAAGTCGGAATTGATCCCGGTGGAGGAGTAGTTCTGGCCGCCCCATTCCATGGAGTTTAACTTTGTGCTAAGGCGATACCCGATCCCGATGCGCAGGTTGGACTTATGCGTATAGATAAGGTCTGGCTCGATCGAATACAGTTGGAGGTTATAGTTGCTGCTGTCGAAATTGGAGCTGGAGTTGATCAGCTGGCTGGTCCCCTGTTTGACAGTCGTCGTGAATGCGACCGATTTATTCATATTTATCCGGGTGCGGAGGGACCATTCGTTGCTTTGGCGGCTTTCGAAACCGTAGGTCAGCAGGCTTTTGGCACTATTTCGTGTGTTGCTGACATCAAAACCCCAATGGGCATCGGTGCGGTTGAACGAAAACGTATTGGCCATGATCATCGTGCGGGTGATCAGCGCTGTATCCTGCACGGGGTCCTTGAACGGGTTCCACTGAATGCCGTTGTTTGCGACTTGTTTCTGAGTCATTTGAAGCGAAGATTGCAGGGTCATGCGGGCGAGGAACGATGGGAAGCCGCTGCTTTTGGAGCCGAACAGGGCTTTGGGCGTGATGGAAAGACTGTAATTGAAGGTAGTATACGCTGCGCGGACGAAGATGCCAGAGGGGGTATAGACGCGTATATACTGGGCCTGATCGGGAAATTGGGCCAGCACGAACTCATTCAGCTGCTGGATGCCGTCCTTATTGAAGTCGATCCAGGCGTATTGGCCGGTTCCTGCCGGCACTTGCAAATAGGTATAGCTTAGTTCTTGTTGCTGGCCGGCGCCGATCTCATAGAGCAGGTTGCCTTTCAGCAGACCCTTCCATTCGTTGATGAGGTATTCCGCCCTGGTCAGCAGGGTATTGCTGGAGCCGAGGGTGGCGGTCGTGCTGTCGGGGCTTTTGGAATCCACCGCGCTGTCGAGGATTTTCAGGGTGCGGTAGCTTGCGGTAAGATGGAACTGTTCATGCGGGTTGCGGAGGAGGTCGGCGAACACACTGATGGTGCGGCTCCGGTCACCCAGCTTCATATCCCGGCCCTGCGCATAGGAGTTATCCCGCACGGCATACGACATGCCCCAACGATTGAGGTTCCTTTCGGGTGATTTCAGGTAGGCGGTCCAGGTATGGAAAAGGAAGCTCGTGGAGGCGAGAGTATCTGCTTTCTTGTCGAGGTTCTCGTTGTCCTCAAGGGAATAGTTACCACCCAGCGTATAGTTTTTCAGAAATGGGATTTTGCGGGATATATCTACGGAGGGGCGGAAATAATGCCCGGAGAAACTGTTACTGTCACTGGTCGTCAGGCTGATCTGGTCGACGATATGGAAGCTATCGATCGTTTGCCGGTGGGTGATCGAGTTGCGCATCCCGATGAACCCGTCGCTTCGTTCATAGCGGCCGATCTCGTATTTGAGGGAATTGAACCGCTTGTCGTTGATCAGGAAGCTCGCTGTGTATATCTTTTCGGTTGCCGGGTTGGTAGACAGAGTCAGGCCCCAGTCGCGGGTGAACTCCACCGAACGGAGGGGTTCGATGGGTGCAAAATTTTTCTGAACGTATTCATAGCCGAGATTGGTGGTGAGCAGCAGGCCGGTGGCGTTGAGGGGGCGGACGTTGCGGAGCGTGAATTTGGCGGCGGCGCCCATATCGTTGTTCTTTTCGATCGTAGAAAGCGTATTGATGTTGTAGTTACTTCCCGCCACGTCCGCCGTTATCGTAGTGTTTTTGTTGACTTTATAGTCCGCCCCGACGGTCATGATCTGGTGCGTCTTTGGGGTGACGAGGAATTCCGCCGCCTCATAGGAGCCTTGCGGGATGCCGTTGATCGGCGCCACCCAAACGAAAATATTCCCGTTGATCCCGTTGAGGTCCAGGACATAATTGCCATAACCCGGGCCTACGTTGGCGAAGCTAAGGTTGTAAAGGGTAACTGCGGTGTTCGTGGAAAATTCGTAGATAGAGTCGTGAACGAGGGTACCGGCGGCATTCTTGTATGTCGTGTCGACCTTCTGGTAAAGGATCTTTCCCGCAGCAAACGTATCGATATTGGCGACGGGGTAATAGGCATGCTGGATGCTGTCACCCAGTCCTGCCAGGAATTTGTTCATGTCGGGCGTCAGGGTCTGGTCGATGGGAGAGTTCCGGGCATCGCTGTTGCTGAAGATCCCCACGCGGAGTTTCAACTTGTCGCCGATATGCGCTTCGTCATAGAGATAGAGATTTACGTTAAGGTAATTGCGGTCCGCATATTCAAATTCGACCTGGATGCGCGCGTCCTGGGTGATCATCCGGTTTGCAGTAAAGGTCACCTGGGCGGTGTTATAGTTGATCGTATAGTCCGCGTTCTCGCCGCGCTGCATCAACTGGCCGTCGATAAAGACTTTTTCGGTTCCGGCGAGAACGATAAAAAAAAATTCATTGTTGGCGCCGGTAAGCTGATATGGTCCCTGGTTGCCTTCTTGGCCCTGGAAGATATTGCGGTTGAACTTCCCTTTTGCAATGGCCGCACTCGTTAGCACCTTATTGGTGATATGGTCGCCCAGTTTCTCGGTCGTTTCAAAGCTGGCGCCCTGAAGACGTTTGTAGAAGCTGAGGAAGTAGTTCTGGTTCTGTCGGAGATCGATATCCCCCATCGTCAGCGCCCAATTCTTACGCGAGAACTGGAGATAGATCTTATCGAATTCGTTGAGATCAGCGGTGGTGCCGTCCGGCTGGATAGGAATATTGTTATCGGTGATGGCGGCTTCGATGCGGATGCTGTCGGCGAGATAGCCGCTTATCTGCAAATTGAGGTTGGAAGTAACGACGGCGTTTTGGCTATTGCCAAAGCTGATGGAGCGGCCGAAGCTGCCGTTGTAGGTGATATTGCCGAAGTTGAAGAAGTTGTCGTCGGCGCTATTACCCGACTTCCGGCCGTCATAGGGGCGGACGAGGAAATAGTTCATGATGCTGTCGTAATTGAACCTTCTGCCGACGGCATTCAGCTTATAGGGAAAGCTGCGGTAGTAAATGGTTACGCTATCCAATGCCGGCGGGTGCGCCCAGGTGAGGCTGCCGTTGACCCAATCGAGCTGGAAGGCGCCGGTGTCGACGCCGCGGATGGAGAACGTGCCCGGTATGATGCTCAGCGTATCGAGGGTTGTCCTGCCGCTGTGAACGGGAATGGTTTTCCGGTGATAATTGGAAAAAGACGGCGGGGTGGTACGTCGGGTCAGGGCAGAGGGTATTCCCTGGCGGGCGGGGAGTGTGCCGGGGGGGCCAGGGGCGCCCGGGGGTGCGGCGGCAGAGGCCGGTGGTCCGCCGGTTCCGGGGATGTAGGCGGGAGAGTAGTTTTGATGCATTAATCCGGATACGCTGCCGGGTGGGCCGTTGGTCCGTTGCTGGTTATTTGTGGCGGCGGCCATTGCAGCGTCCATACGGAGTTTCATGGAATCGACGGTATTTGTTTGGGACAAGGCGGAGGCGGCGTTGGCGGAGTCGATCTGGTGTTGGAGCGTAGCGGCGTCAGGTAAGTAGTTGGCCTGGCGGATGGAGTCCCGGCGGCGGATGGAATCGCGGGCGAGGGCAAGGCTGTCGGGGTGGAGGGTGTCCGGGACGGCTTTTGTCGTGTCGGCCGGGGCCGGACCAAGGCTGTCGAAGGCTAGTTCGGGAAACTTGATCTTCAGGGTATCCGAAGGCATTGGCTTCAGCGTGTCAGGTGGGACCGGTTTCAGGGTGTCTGCCGGCTTCGGCTTCGGAGTGTCGGCTGCGAGCGGTTTCAGGGTGTCGGAGACCCCTGGTTTCAGGGTGTCAGGGGCCACCGGTTTCAAGGTATCAGGTACCACCGGTTTGACCGGGAGTTGCTGAGCGCCTAATGTGAGGCAAAAACCGCAGCCAATCAACACCAGTATAAGCAGTCCTTTGACCAACAACAGCG
The DNA here is from genome assembly GCA_035948015.1 of Puia sp. Taxonomy (GTDB): domain Bacteria; phylum Bacteroidota; class Bacteroidia; order Chitinophagales; family Chitinophagaceae; genus Puia. Next base: position 21,635 of record DASZJO010000156.1, on the reverse strand, counting down.
GGGTTTATGATTAAATGCATAAAAAATGGATTTATTGCATCAATTGAGACAAAATCAGGAGGTTAGGTGGAATTCCCGGCCAACCGGGAAATTAGGAGGGGCAGCGGGCAACGGTTTGGGCGGGACATTTGTCAAAACCCTCGAAATTCCACCCTAAACTGCTCCTTATGGCCAGGAAAAATGATTTATACCTTTTGCTCGCTGTTGCCGGCTTGCCGATACTCCCCGGATGCGCCATCCACCGGCAGGCGTACTATGTGAGTCCCTTTAACGGGAACAACAACGAATACCAGCCCCTTCCTACGCAGGTGGACGGGCATTCGGCCCTTTATTCCAGTATGGCTTTTTCTTCCGGACAGACCAACGATCTCGGCACCGACCATTACTGGTCGTTGAACACGAGTGTCTGCGCAGCGCACCAATTCGGCTTTCTGCAGTTCCATTATGGCGCAAACCTGAGCCTTGGCAGCTATACGATGGGCAAATGGTATGTGGACTCTGTGCGTCGGAGCATTTACGGCTATAATCCGCCGAGCAACGATCTTCCCTATGCATCGCAGTTGAATACCAGGTCCGGGCCTCATTTTTTTGGCGGGGTCGGATTCCTGGGCGGGATCAATGGAAACCTGCCATTTGAGGTGGGAGAATGGCGTTTTTTGGGGGTCGAGACTTCGCTGGCGCACGAATTCGGGGATTATCTGGCGGTTCGGAGGCAAATGCCGGACTCAATCGCCACGCTGATCAACCGCGATCCGTTATTTGCCACTATCGGTCTCAACACGGAACTGGTGCTCTACGGAAGGCATGGTGAAGCCGGGTTTAGATTTGCTTACGGCTGGGCGCTCGGCCCGGAATACAGCAACCCCGGAATCCATGACAACACCACCGACAAGACGTTGCACTTTACCTATTTCAATGCTTCCTTTCACTATACCTACCTGCAGATCACCGGCTTTGTCCAGGTGACCGATGCAACCAAGTCATCGGGAATCGTGCTTGGGATCAACTACCGGTTATGGGCAAGCGCCAAACCAAAAAGAGTGGAGGCCCCGGACGGCCCGGATTATCGGAACCGTCTCCCGAAATGATCAGGCTTTAGCCAGCGCCTCCCGGGGATACATCTCCTCCCGAAGCTGTTTGACGCGCGCGTCTTCGAGGTATTCGTCGAAAGACATCAGGCGGTCGATAATGCCAGACGGCGTCAGCTCGATAACACGGTTCGCCACCGTTTGGAGAAACGTATGGTCATGCGACGTCAGCAGGACGATCCCTTTGAAATTGCTCGTGCTTTCGTTAAAAGCCTGGATCGATTCCAGGTCGAGGTGATTGGTAGGCTCGTCGAGGATAACCACATTAGGGTCCTGGAGCATCATCCGGCTGATCATGCAGCGGACCTTCTCACCGCCGGAGAGGACATGGGTATTCTTCAGCACTTCGTCGCCGCTGAACAGCATTTTTCCCAGGAAACCTCGCAGGAAGGGCTCGTCTACGTCGGTGACATGGGACGGAACGAATTGGCGGAGCCAATCCATAAGGTTGATCTGTTCTCCGGTGAAGTATTCGCTATTGTCGTTGGGCAGGTAGGCCTTGGTGACGGTGGTACCCCACTCGAATTTTCCGGTGTCCGCAGCGGTCAGTCCATTGATGACATTGAAGAAGGTGGCAAGGGCGAGGTGGTCCTTGCTGACAAAGGCGATCTTGTCGCCCTTGTTAACGCTGAAGGTGACATTTGAAAACAGCCATCTGCCGTCTTCGGCTTTTTTCCCCAATTTTTCGATATTGAGGATCTGGTTGCCTACTTCGCGAAGTTGTTTGAAGATAATACCGGGGTAGCGGCGATTGGAGGGTTCGATCTCTTCTATTGTGAGTTTTTCGAGCGCTTTTTTCCGCGAGGTAGCTTGCTTGGATTTGCTGGCATTTGCCGAGAAGCGGGCGATAAATTCGAGCAGTGCTGCGCGTTTGTCTTCCGTCTTTTTATTCTTGTCGGACAGCTGCCGGGCCATCAGTTGGGAAGATTCGTACCAGAAGGTATAGTTGCCGGTGAAGATCTTGATCTTTTGGCGATCGACATCCGCGACATGGGTACAGACGGCGTCGAGGAAGTGACGGTCGTGGGAGACGACGATGACGATATTCTCATAGTCGGCAAGGAAGTTCTCGAGCCAGTCAATGGTCTCTACATCGAGGTCGTTGGTCGGTTCGTCGAGGATCAGGATGTCGGGGTTACCGAAGAGGGCCTGGGCAAGCAGCACCCGGACTTTGAGAGCGCCGGGAAGTTCGCGCATCAGGGTCCCCTGCACGGATTCCCGGACACCGAGGTCGCTCAGAAGGGCCGCGGCATCGCTTTCAGCGGTATATCCGCCCATCTCGCCGAATTCGCCTTCCAGCTCGCCGGCTCGGACGCCGTCTTCTTCGGTAAAATCCACCTTGGCATAAATAGCGTCCCGCTCCTGCATGACATTCCACATCCGCGTATGTCCCATCAGGACAGTATGGAGAGCGGTATGGTCGTCGAACGCGAAGTGGTTCTGATTCAGCACAGCCATACGCTCGCCGGGAGTTATTTCGATGGACCCCTTTGTCGGGTCGATGTCTCCGGCCAGGATCTTCAAAAAGGTCGATTTTCCCGCCCCGTTGGCGCCGATAACGCCATAGCAATTCCCTTTCGTAAAGCTGAGATTGACTTCGTCGAATAAAACCCTTTTCCCGAATGAAAGGGTCACATTGTTCACTCTGATCATGCGAAAATTTAAATTCCGCGCAAAGGTACGATAAATCGCCGGATTTTCCTGGTTGAAAGAAGCCGGGCGGCCTGGTAGGCTGGCATCCGGCGCCGATGCGGCCGGTGGGTGGCTTACTTGTCAGTGGTCGCGCCTGCCCGTGCGTATTCCGCGTTGAGCCGGGCGATATTGGTGATGGAGATATCTTTGGGGCAGACAACTTCACAGGCGCCGGTAGCCGTGCAGCTCCCGAAGCCTTCCTTGTCCATTTGGGCGATCATATCGATAACGCGGGTCTTGCGTTCGGGACCACCCTGGGGCAGGAGCGAGAGATGAGAAACCTTTGCGGAGAGGAAGAGCAGCGCCGAGCTGTTCTTACACGCGGCCACACAGGCGCCGCAGCCGATGCAGGCGGCAGAGGCAAAGGCGGTATCGGCCTTATCCTTCTCGATCGGGATGGCATTGGCATCCACGGCATTGCCGGTGTTGACGGAGATATAACCTCCAGCCTGGATGATCCGATCGAACGCGCTGCGGTCTACGACAAGATCCTTAATGACGGGGAAAGCGTTGGCGCGCCAGGGTTCGACCACGATGGTATCCCCGTCTTTGAACGCGCGCATGTGGAGCTGGCAAGTGGTCGTTCCCTGCCATGGGCCATGGGGCCTGCCGTTGATATACATTGAACACATCCCGCAGATGCCTTCGCGGCAGTCGTGGTCAAAGGCGATCGGATCTTTCCCCTCATGGACAAGACGTTCATTGAGGACGTCGAACATTTCAAGGAAGGACATTTCGCTGGAAATACCGTTCACCGTGTACGTCTCGAACTGGCCTTTGTCTTTTTTGTTCTTTTGCCTCCAGACCTTGAGAGTAAGGTTCATCGTATAGTGTTGCATAAATTTCTCTTAATGCGTGCGTTTATTTTTCAAATAATTCAAATAGTTCTTGTTCTTGATCCGGATCTTACCCGCAGGCTCCTGATTATACCAGTAGACCCAGGCGGTGACCGTTTTGCCGGATCGCAGTTTTATTCTGCTCTTGCGCCGGACGAATTCCGATGCCGTTTCATCGGGTCCGATCCCTTCGTATCGATCGAGTGTCCGCAGAACGCGTTCGGGGTCACTCAGCTCAAAAACATCCCCGATCACCTCGGGTCCTTTGCTACTGCGGATTGCGCCGGGATAGCGGCCCAGATCGTACAGGTCGGCATTCACTTTACCCTGACCTACATAGCTAATGAGTTGATTTACCTTACCCATTAGCTTCAGATCATAGCCTTTTCGCAGGGTGCCATATACGAACAAATGCTCCGACATCTATACCTTTTTTAAAAGAACTTTTAACTTTTCGAAGCTATAACGGTCGATCCAGTCCTTGCAATCCGCGTCCTCTTAAATCTTCTTCAGGTAGTAATCGAATACTTCGTATACCAGGTTAAATGTCAGTTGCTTGCTGGTGTACAATACCCCGATGAACTCGAAGAAGTTCAGGAAGTCTGTGAATTTCTCTTCGTTGATTTCCCGCTGTTGTTGTTCCTCCACGGTCAACCTGGCATGAAGATGGCCATAATCCAGCCACACGCGCACTTCTTTATAAATGTTGTTTTCGAAAAATTTTTCATAGAGCGATTTTACCAATTCCGCCCGTTTGATCCTAACCTGATTGCGATAGTTCAGGAGCGCGATGAAAATACCAACCACCCCTGCTATCTTAATAAATATGTCGACGCTATTTTGCATAAAGTCCTTTATTTATAGCTCCGTTGGCTGGGATGGGCCACTTCAAACTCCAGTGGCTCTTTATGCAGTTCCCAGCCTTTGTCGCCCTTATATTCCCATGCGGACACGAAACTGAAATGCTCGTCATCGCGTTTGGCCTCGCCATCTTCGGTCTGCATCTCTTCCCGGAAATGGCCGCCACAGCTTTCACGGCGTTGGAGCGCATCTTCGCACATGAGTTCGCCCAATTCAATAAAATCGGCTATGCGGCCGGCCTTGTCGAGTTCGGGGTTGAATTCCGCGATGTCACCGGTGATACGAACGTCGCGCCAAAATTCGGTCTTCAGGGCGCGGATCTCCGCAATGGCTTCCTTAAGCCCCGCTGCATTCCGGGCCATGCCGCATTTATCCCACATGATCTTTCCCAGTCGCTTGTGAAAGCTTTCCGGGCTTTGAGATCCATTGATGCCTTTTAGTTTCTGCAACCGCTCCGCGGCTGCCTTTTCCGCTGCATCGAATGCGGAATGACTGGTAGGGATGGGCGCAGTCCGGATCTCACCGGCCAGGTAGTTGCCAATCGTATAGGGAATGACGAAATAGCCGTCGGCCAGTCCCTGCATAAGCGCGGAAGCCCCCAGGCGGTTAGCGCCGTGGTCGCTGAAATTAGCCTCGCCCAGCGCATACAAGCCTTGAACGGTAGTCATCAGCTCATAGTCGACCCAAAGGCCGCCCATCGTATAGTGGACGGCAGGATAGATGCGCATCGGCGACGTATAAGGGTCTTCGCCGGTAATCTTCGCATACATGTCGAATAGGTTGCCGTATTTTTCTTTGATGACCTCCATCCCATGGCGACGGATCTCTTCGGGTGCAGGGTTATCGATGCCGTGCTTGCGGACCTCTGTCTTCCCATATCGCTCGATCGCCGAGGAAAAGTCGAGATATACCGCTTGTTTGGACGTGCCGACCCCATAACCCGCGTCGCAGCGTTCCTTGGCCGCGCGGGAAGCCACGTCGCGAGGCACCAGGTTACCAAAGGCCGGATATCTCCGTTCAAGGTAGTAGTCCCGGTCGGCTTCGGGAATTTCGTTAGGTTTCCGGGGATCATCTTTTTGTTTCGGCACCCAGATCCGGCCGTCGTTCCGCAACGATTCGGACATCAGGGTCAATTTTGACTGATGGTCGCCGGTAACGGGGATACAAGTGGGGTGGATCTGGGTAAAGCAGGGGTTGCCGAATAAGGCGCCTTTTTTATGCGCTTTCCAGATGGCGGACGTATTGCTGCCCATCGCGTTGGTTGACAAGTAGAACACGTTGCTATACCCGCCGCTGGCCAGCAGTACCGCATGGCCGAAATATCTTTCCAACTCGCCGGTAACGAGGTTGCGGGCGATAATGCCGCGGGCCTTGCCATCGATGGTGACGATATCCAGCATTTCATGGCGGGAATACATCTCCACGTTGCCCAGCGCCACCTGCCGTTCGAGGGCCTGGTAAGCCCCGATCAGCAGCTGTTGTCCCGTCTGGCCGGCCGCATAGAAGGTTCGTTGCACCTGAACACCGCCGAAAGAGCGGTTGCTCAGCAGCCCGCCGTATTCGCGGGCAAAGGGCACGCCCTGGGCGACACATTGGTCGATAATGTTGGCGCTGACCTCCGCCAGGCGGTAGACATTGCCTTCGCGGGACCGGTAGTCGCCGCCTTTGATCGTATCGTAAAAGAGGCGGAAGGTGCTGTCGCCATCGTTCTGGTAGTTCTTCGCCGCGTTGATGCCTCCCTGCGCCGCGATACTATGCGCCCGGCGGGGAGAGTCCTGAAAGCAGAATGCCTTTACCTTATATCCCATTTCGCCGAGCGATGCCGCTGCGGAGGCGCCGGCAAGGCCCGTACCGACGATGATCACTTCAATGCTGCGTTTGTTGGCGGGGTTTACCAACTTTACATGACCTTTATAATCTACCCATTTCTTTTCTAACGGACCATCGGGGACTTTTGAGTTGAGCATGACTACAAATTATTGTTGGTTCTGATGATTTGATTGTCGGTTCGATTTTCGCGTGAATTCCACGTCTACACCCAGTTGAAGTACATGGAGACCGGCATCATGGCGAATGCCAGCGGCACGATGATCGCGAAGCCGATCCCTACGCCCTTGATCAACCGGAGATATCGGCCGTTATGAATGCCAAGCGACCGGAAGGCGCTTTGAAAGCCGTGCATCAGGTGAAAAGCCAGTGAGACGCAGCCGATCAGGTAGACGAGGACGAACCATGGGTTTGCGAACGTGTCCTGCATCAGGCGGAACAGGTCGTGCATCTCCACGCCGTTATAGATCTGCCGGTAATCTTCGGGCATATCGAACCGGGATGGAAACCAGAAATTCTTCAGGTGGATGACCAGGAAGAGCAGGATGAAGGTGCCCAGCCAACCCATAGAGCGGGAATACCACTTGCTCCCCTTATTGCCCATCGGGACCTGGTAACCGATGCTCCGTTTGCGACGGTTCTGCACCTCAAGGACATAGGCCTGGACGATATGAAGGATGAATCCCAGAAATAGCCCGACCTCCAGGATGCGCATCACCACGGTGGTTCCCATAAAATCGGCGGCAACATTGAACATCTTACCTCCGTCGTTAGACCAGATACAGGCATTGAGCCCAACGTGAACGATCAAAAAAAGGATCAGGAAGACACCCGTAAAGCCCATGACGAATTTCTTGCCTACGGAAGATGTGAAAAGTTCAGACCATTTCATTTGTACTTATTTGTCAACCGCGCAAATTTAGTACAGGAATAATGGATTTCGACAAAAAATACCTGGGCAACTTAAAAAACTTCGGTTCCAACACTGTTGGAACCTCGTTCGCAACCTTCGCCTTCGGCTCGGTTGTGTCTCAACGCCGTTAATGTCTGCACTTTCCTCCCTTTGGTCGTCAAGTGCGAACTGGGCTCCGCCCAGTTAGGCAAAATCCTTTTCATTTGCATTTTTTGGGGTCAATAGGACAGGATGGCCAGAAATGGCTGCTGTTTAGTATCTTTGCCGCCAAAATCTGCATGAAGGAGCTGCACGGTGGCGGCCCGAAAAAAAGACCATTCGAATGACAAAAGACAAACAACAGTCCATGAAACATGATGATGATTTTGAAGCGAATCTGGCGGGGGATGAGGGACAGAGTGAGGAGAGCAAAAGCGGTTGGTTCAGACGCATCAAAAAAGGCATTCTGACCAGTACAGCGGAAAAGAAGGAAACGCCGGAAGGACTTTGGACGAAGTGCCCCAACTGCAACTATATCTGTACCGTTACGGAGTTGCGGGAAAATTATTTTGTCTGCCCCAAGTGCTCGCATCACCACCGGATCGGCAGTTCGGAATATTTTGAGATCTTATACAACGACAATCAATACGAGGTCCTGTTCGAAAATATCCGCTCCAAGGACTTTCTGCATTTCACCGACTTGAAGTCTTACCAGAAGCGCCTGGAGGAGACCTGGGCCAAGACCGAGATCACCGATTCCATCCGAATCGCGGTGGGTGACATCAAAGACCACCGGATGGTTATCGGTTGTATGGATTTTGAATTTATCGGTGGCTCACTGGGAAGCGTGATGGGGGAGCGGATCTCCCGGGCCGCGGACTATTGCCTTCAGCACCGGCTGCCTTTGCTGATCATCTGCAAATCGGGCGGGGCCCGGATGATGGAAAGCGCGTTTTCCCTTATGCAGCTGGCCAAAGTATCAGGGAAGTTGTCCCAGTTGACGGATGCTAAAATACCTTATATATCTCTCCTGACCGACCCTTCTTTCGGCGGCATCTCCGCATCGTTTGGCATGTTGGGTGATCTGAATATCGCCGAGCCGGGGGCACTCATCGGTTTTGCGGGTCCCCGCGTCATCAAGGAAACCATAAAAAAAGACCTTCCGGAAGGTTTCCAGCGAAGTGAATTCCTGCTGGAACACGGTTTTTTGGATTTTATCGTTAATAGGAGGGAATTGAAAGAGCGGATCGCCACGCTGCTGACCCTTTTTAAGGGTTAGGGCCAGGGTATCCCGACTGTGACCACGGTATGAGCGAAATTAAGAACAGATCTGCCTATCATGATTATTTCATCGAGGACAAATACGATGCAGGCATGGTATTGGCAGGTACGGAGGTAAAGTCGATCCGGGACGGGAAGGTCAATTTCGTAGACAGCTTCTGTGTATTTTTCCAGGGAGAGCTTTGGGTGCGAAATATGCATATTGCGGAATACCGCTTTGGCACGACCAACAACCACCTGGCTGTCCACGACCGCAAGCTGTTGCTGCATAAGCGGGAACTGCGAAAGCTGGAGAGCAAACTGAAGGAAAAAGGATATACGCTGGTGCCCCTGCGGATCTTTTTTAACGAGAAAGGGTATGCCAAGCTGGAAATCGGGCTGGGGAAAGGCAAGAAGAACTACGACAAACGCGAGACCATCAAACAGCGGGATACCGAGAAGGAGATCAAACGACACTTGAACCGGTACTGAGTGTCATCAGAGCGAATTATTTTCACCCGAATACGCCAGATGCGAACATTATTCTTTATAATCCTTTTTGCTGCCGCGCCTGTTTTCCTCCAGGCTCAGACCATTTCCGGCTCCTGGTATGGCCGGGCCGACGTCGATCTGACCGGCCTCTACAACAACTATCTGACCGAGCTGGTGATCAAGCAAAGGGGAACCCGGGTCGATGGCATTTTCGGCTATTATTTCCGGGACAAATATCAAAGTTATTTCATCCATGGCACGTATAACCCGAAGACCCGGGAGATCACCATCATGAATCTTCCCGTCATCTATTATGGCTCCAATTCCACGGTAAACAGTATCGACTGCATGACTAATTTCCGGGGGACCCTCCTCACATCGCGGAATGGGACCAAACTGATGGGAACGTTCTATCACGACAGCAAGTACAAATATATGTGCCCCGATCTGAAGGTCAGTTATTCGCTGGACAGGGAGGATAAAAGTGAGGACAGTTCGACGGTGATGGCAGCAAGAGCCCGGATCTGGAAACCGCAGGCTGACGATAAAGTGGTGGATGAGGTGACTGCAGCGGCGCCTGTAGCTCCGCCGATGCCGGCGGATTCGCTTGCCGCGGGCGCGGACAGCGCAACTGTGAAGAAGGCAGATAGCGGGCTGAAGCGGACGGACAGTATGGCGGCGATGGCGCTGGTCGTGCGACCCGACAGCGCAGCGGTCGCAGCGGCGCAGGATCAGGTTAAGGACAGCCTGAAGATCATAGAATCGTTTGCCAAACGCAAGGCAGTGCTCAACCGCGAGCTGCTGGTAGAGTCAGATTCGATCCGGCTCAGCTTTTATGATAACGGGGAGATCGACGGCGACAGCATTTCAGTATTTGTCAACCACCAGCTGGTTTTAAGTCATCAAGGGCTGGACGTAAAGGCCTTTAATATCTATCTGCATCTCGATAGCACCCGCGAACTGACGGAGGTCAGCATGTTTGCGGAGAATCTCGGCCGCATCCCCCCAAATACCGCGCTCATGGTCATTACGGACGGGAAGAACCGCTACGAGGTATTCCTCAGCAGCAGCCTAACGGAGAATGCCACAGTCGAGTTGAGAAGAAAGCGACCATAGCAGAACGCCCGCCGCTGCGGTCACCTGCGACTACTCTGTTCGGATGCTATTCGCGGGGTTAGCCAATGCCGCTTTGATGGCCTGGAAACTGACGGTCAGCACAGTGATCAGGACCGCCATAACTGCGGCCAGAACAAAAACCCCGGCACCGATCGAGATCCGGTAATCATACTGTTGCAGCCAGCCATGCAGAAAGTAGAAGGCAACCGGCGAGGCGACCAGGCAACTTAACAGCACCAGCAGCAGGAAGTCTTTCGAAAGTAACACCCACAACTGTGAAACGGAGGCACCCAGGACCTTTCGGATACCGATCTCGCGGGTCCGCTGCTCAGCCACGAAGGCAGCCAGGCCGAACAAGCCGAGACAGGAGATCAGGATAGCCAGGCCGGCAAAAATGCCAGCCAGTTTACCAACCAGCACCTCGAGATTGAATTTATGACTGTACACCTCGTCGACGAATTGGTAGCTCCAGGGATATGCGGGGTTATATTTCTCAAACAGCTTCGCCAGCACGGGCAGCGCATCCTGGGTTTTTACATGGGCGGACAGCCGGTATAGGAGGCTATTCCCCCAATTGCCGTGGTAAAAGATAGCGGGTGCGACGGGTTTAAAAGGCGACTCCATCAGCGCATCCTTCACTACGCCGAGAACGCGGACAGGTCCGCCAAAGCAATTCCAGGTGACCATCCGGCCTATCGGTTCTTTCAGGCCGATCCGCCTGACTGCCGCCTCGTTGAGGATCACGCCCGCCGAATCGGCATGGATATCAGCTGAAAAGTCCCTTCCGGCGACGATCTTCATGCCCAGGGCTTTGAAATAACTGTCGGAAACCCAGACGGACCCAATATTGACGGATTCGTCGGCGGCCGTTTTGCCCGGCCAGTTGTCCAGTGAGCAATGGCTTTGCATTTCGGTGACGATGCTGGTAGACATGGCGGCATCTTCAACCACACCGGACTGGATCATTTCCTGCCGCATCGGGACGAAATTATTCACCAGATCGGCGCTCATATCGGTCATCATTAACCGGTTGGCATCATAGCCGGTTGGCCGGTCTTTGGCATATTGTAGCTGCCGGTAAACGATGATCGTGCTGATGATCAGTGCTACCGAGCAACTGAATTGCATCACCACCAGTACTTTCCGGGAAAGGGTAGCCGCTCTTCCCGAGGTAACGGCTCCTTTCAACACCATAACCGGACTGAACGATGACAAATAAAAGGCGGGGCGGCTGCCGGCAAACAGGCCGGTCAGCAACACATAACCCAACATGCAGCACCAGAAGGCCGGGCTGTACCAGGGCATCCGGATGGATTCGCGGGTCATGCCGTTGAAGGCGGGCAACAGCAGTTGCACCAGGAGCATGGCCAGTATCGAAGCGATCCCGGCGATGACAATGGACTCGGTCAGGAACTGAACAATGAGATCTATTCGTTGAGAGCCCAGCGCTTTCCGGACACCGACTTCGCGTGCACGCTTTTCCGACCGGGCTGTCGACAGGTTCATGAAATTGACGCAGGCAATGACCAGCACCAGCAGACCTATAAGGGTGAACAGGTGTACATAGTCGATAAATCCGCCCGCCACTTTGCCATTTTTAAATTCTGAATACAGATGCACGTCTTTATAGGGCTGCAGCCAGATCGCCGGTTTCCCCGGCCTCATCTCCGGGCTCCTCTCATAAACCAGATTCCTGATCTTCGGCGCAATTTGGGCATAGCTGGCGCCGGTGTCCAACTGAACAAAGATCTGGAAGGAATTATAGGTCCAGTGGGTTCGGGATTGTTTTACCCAATCCTGTGTTTGCTCTTCAAAAGCAAAAGGTAACAGAAAACTGAATTGAAGGGAAGAATTGGCGGGGATGTCTTTGATAACGCCGGTTACCTTCACTATTTTGTCGTTATCGATCTTGACGGCCTGATTGAGCGGGTCTTTATTGCCGAATAAGGCTTTGGCGGTGGCTTGATCGATCACGATGGAGAAAGGGTCGCGAAAGGCGGTCGCCGGATCACCCTTCACAAAAGGAAAGGGGAACATCTGCCAGAAAGCCGGCCCCGCCGCGCCGCCTTTCAGATATAGTTTCTTGTCACCGACCACCAGGCCGCTCGCTTCGTTACCGATCGAATTTGCCTCGGCCACCCGTTTGATTCCAGGCACCTCTTTCCGCAGCACGTCAGCCACCGGCAGGCTAGTCGCATCCTGCGAGGTCGTCCCGTCATGCTGGCCCGTGAAATTCATCTTTACGTGGTAGACCTGTTGGTAGCCCGGTAAAAAATGATCATAAGAATATTGATGGACGGCCCAAAGGGCGATCAACAGGGTCACGGCCATACCGATTGCCAGGCCGACGATGTTGATGGATGTATAGCCTTTGTTCTTAAGCAGGTTCCGCCAGGCGACGAGGAAATGGTTTCTGATCATAGCTGCCATTGCATTTGCATAGCTGATACCAAAAAAATGCCAGCATTTAAAATACTGGCATTCAAGTTTTTATTCAGGTGTCGATAAACGGGATGTTCGTAAACGATACATCGACCGTCCGCTTAGAACAGCTCCGGCTGCGGCGGCTCTTCTTTGGCTTCTTCCTTTTGCCCCCACCCGATCTCGGTACTTTTGGTAAAGTCGATCAATTTACTGCCGACGGCTTTCCAGCCCATCACTTCGACAAAACCAGAGATTTTGATTTTTTGCGTTTTGGCGCTCGCGCCGCGGCCCGACCTGATTACCGCAACCGGCTCGGGGTGAAGAGTAACCAATTCCAGCCGGTTCCCCTCCCCTTCCTTTATAAAGAGGAATTTATTATTGAGGGTCGTCGTTTCGACCTTGAACCGCTTGACATTGAACTGTAGTTTTTCATTGTCGAGATAGATGGCCGTGATGATCTTTTCGGGGTCGAATTTGCGGATCTCAATGATCTTGTCCGCATCGTACCGCTTCGTCAGTTCGGTATCGGTGATCTCGTAATTTCCATCAGAGTAGATGACAAGAAGCCGTTCCTCACTTTCGAAGCTGCCGAGGTATTCCCCCTTCTCTTCGGTATTGAGCCGGCCAAAGGTTGGATCGAACCAGAGCTTTCGACCGCTAAGCGTAGACTTGCCGGCTTCCTTGAACTTAACGGACCGGATGGGGTACTTGGTGACCTGGTTGCCGAGACTGCTGCGGTTCTTGATCTCCTGTTCCTCGAAATAAAAATCGAATTCCTTATGCCGGGCCGTGCTGCCCGGGCTGAGGACCACGCGGACGACCTCCGCTTCACCGTTAGGGTTTGCAGACAGATAATGGACGCGACTCTTGGGATCTCCGCTTTTGGTCAAGTCGTATTCCTTCCCGCGGGTCACGCCGGTTACATTGAACCGTTTGGCATAGCTGATACCGCTCTTGCCATCGACGTAGATCATATTATAGGTAGTCCGCTCGTCATTTTTCCCGAATACGCCGACATAGAGGATATCCTTTCCGATAAATACCTTATCAGCGACCTTTACGACCTTCATCTTTCCGCTTTTGGTGAAGGCGATGATATCGTCGAGGTCCGAACAATCGGTGACATATTCGTCCTTCTTCAATCCGGTGCCGATAAACCCATCCGCCCTGTTAACGTACAGTTTAACGTTTGCGATTGCTACTTGCTGGGCCTGGATGGCTTCGAAGAGCTTGATCTCGGTCTTTCTTTCTCTGCCTTTTCCATACTTCTTCAGCAGGTTGTCGTAATAGGCGACTGCAAAATCCACGAGGTTATTGAGGTCGTAACGCACTTGTTTCATATCCGCTTCGAGCGCCTTGATCTGAGTGTTTAGTTCATCGATATCGAGCCGATAGATCCGCCTGACCGGTTTTTCCGTCAATTTGATGATATCCTCGCGGGTAATGGCGCGTTTGAGCTGTTTTTTAAAGGGTTCAAAGGCTTTTGCGATCGCCTCGAGGACCTTCTCCCAATCCGGATGTTTCTTTTCGAGCTCCTTATAGATCTTTTCCTCGAAGAATATCTTTTCCAGCGAGGTGTAATGCCATTTGTCCTGAAGCTCGCCCAGTTTGATCTCCAGTTCCTTTTTCAGCAGGTCTTTGGTATGTTCGACGGAAAGTTGCAGCAGTTCTTTTGCCCCGAGGAACCGGGGTTTTTTGTCGATGATCACGCAGGCATTCGGTGAAATGCTGACCTCGCAGTCTGTGAAGGCATAAAGCGCGTCGATCGTGATATCGGGGGAAATGCCGGGTGCAAGGTCGATCTGGACCTCCACTTCGGCGGCGGTATTGTCGGTCACTTTTTTGATCTTGATCTTTCCCTGCTCATTTGCTTTAAGGATCGACTCGATCAGTTGGGTAGTGGTCACGCCATAAGGGACGTCTTTGATCAGGAGGGTCTTTTTATCGGATTCCTCGATACGACAGCGGACGCGTACTTTTCCGCCGCGCTTTCCGTCGTTATAATTAGTGGTGTCGATCATTCCCGCGGTCAGGAAATCCGGGAACAATTCGAATTTTTTGTTCTTCAGGTATTTGACCGCCGCGTCGCACAATTCGCAGAAATTGTGAGGGAGGATCTTGGTGGCTAGGCCGACGGCGATGCCTTCCGCGCCCTGGGCCAGCAGCAGCGGGAATTTCATCGGTAGAGTGACCGGCTCGTTGCGGCGGCCGTCATAGCTCAGCTGCCATTCGGTAATCTTGGCGTTGAACGCGACTTCGAGTGCGAATTTGCTGAGGCGGGCCTCGATATATCGGGCAGCAGCCGCGTCATCGCCCGTCCTTACATCACCCCAGTTACCCTGGGTTTCGATCAACAGGTCTTTTTGTCCCATGTTAACCAGGGCCTCTCCAATGCTGGCGTCGCCATGGGGATGGTATTGCATGCTTTGGCCGATGATATTCGCCACTTTGTTGAACCGGCCGTCATCCATTTCCTTCATGGAATGGAGGATGCGACGCTGAACGGGTTTGAGGCCATCGTCGACTGCCGGCACCGCCCGCTCGAGGATGACATAGGAGGCATAGTCGAGGAACCAATTCTTGTATTGTCCGGTCACGCCGGACTCGTTTTCGTGGAAATCGTCTGCAACTTTACTTTTGGCCATGGTCAAATTTAGCTATTTATTCAATCGCCGGCTTATCGTTGATACAACTCGAGCGGCTGCCCGTTAGGATCGGTAAAGAATACAAATTTCTTTTGGGTGATCTCATCAACGCGGACAGGCTCCACCGGAACGCCTTTTGCCTTCAGCTCCGCCGCGGCGGCATCGACGTCGTCTACTGCGAAGGCCAGGTGGCGGAGGCCTTTGGCTTCGGGATAGCTGCCCCGTTCGCGAAATTCCGGGAAAGAGAACAGCTCGATCTGATAAAGACCGGCGATCGCCAGGTCCAGTTTGTATGACTTGCGTTCGGCTCTGTACGTCTCCCGGATCACCTCGAAACCCAGCACTTCCGTGTAGAAACGTTTGCTTCTCTCATAATCGTCTGTCAGGATGGCGATGTGATGAATGGAATGGATGTTCATGCTGGTGTTTGACCCTGTTTTCCAATCTTTCCCAGATGCGTATCCTGAAAACCGGTGAAATATTTAAGTCCATAACCCATGGCCCGGTCCATGCTGGAATGGCCGAACAGGATCATACCGCAATATTCGAACGCCGGATGGCCGGTATATAGTCCTGCTGCATAAAGGGCGATGGCTATCCCTTTATGGTGCGCAAGATTGTAACCAATCGCCCCTACCCTATTTCCCCCGACGTAGGCGAGCATGCTGAGGTCAGGCGCAAGTATCCAGACCAGCCACCAATACCAGGCATACGGCAGCGGAGCAATCAACATAATACTGAGCGCGAACATGGCGGCTTCCTCCCATTTGATCAGTTGTTTCATTTGGCGGCATTTGGGTTGACGGCCACTTCGACGACGGTCGATCCGGCTTTGGTTTTGATCTCAAAATCGCGCATTCCTTTCAGCTCCCCCTGGACGTCCAGTTCGCCTGCGGCGACGAGGTGTTTGATCCGCCATAGCAGGTAGGCATCACCGGTTGTTTGTTTGGCTTTGCCGAGGAAGTGGCCGATCAACTTACTGGCTTTAACCCAGTCGCCGGTGATGAACCGCCGGAGCTCTTCATCATAGTAGTCGTAATGAAATTGCGTCAGTTTCTTCCCGCCGTCGAGGACACGGACCCCTTTATCTTCCTGACACAGCCGCTGCCATTCGTCGGGGTCGATCTCGAATTCGCTGGGGGTAATGGCGCGGGCCAGCTTTCGGGCTTTCAGAAATTCGCGGGGCGGGATCTCAAACAGGTTGTTGGGGTAGAAGAGCTGGCCTTTTTCGTTTATAAAGGGCAGGTTGTTCAGGTACAGGATAAAGACCCTGCCCTGGAATTCCTTTAGCTGGCTAATGAGCCAGTAGTAGCCGCTGACATCGTGTTTATTCTGAGCGGCCCATATCCAGAGGATCTCCCTTTCGTCCTGCAACAGGCGTTGTCTGACGGTGGCAACGGTGCTGTTGTCATCGGCTATCTTGCCATTGTCGACCCAGCCATCGTAATCGCCGCCGGCTAAGATGTCACGCCACCATTGTTTGCGGGCGGCGATGCCTTCTTCGGTATAGATGGCGGAGATCGGGCCGACGGCAAAATCGTCATGGATCTCGATGACATCTCCTGCGAAGGACGGGTCGAGTTCAAAGGCGGATTTTATCGCATGGACGTCGTTGTGTTGGAAGACGATGTGGATCATTTTATAATAATTTATTCCTTTTTTTCTTTCGTTTCTTTGAGAACTTTCTTGTCATCTTTGGCGAGACGCCGTTTAACTTTGGTCACATCTTCTGCGGGAGGTAGCTCCTCGGGTTTCACCCCTCTTTCTCCTAATATTTTCCGAACAGCCAGGTTATTATCTACATGTTCGTTCGAAATTGCATTTTCTCCTTTTAAATCCTTTTCTATTACATTGTGGCTCGTCAGTTCTGTGGAAAATCCTTTAGCAAGAATGGTGAGCGTAGGCAGGAAATCGGCCAGTGGACGGTTGTCCGGAACACCTAGTTTCTTTTTCATGTCGTTGGTAGAGAAACCGCCGAATAGAGCATGGTCGCCCTTTGAGCGAATAAGCGCGAATCCCTTGTCATCGACACCCCTTTCAAAGATAATCCCGGAAAGCTTCTTTTCTGCTTTGGAAAGCTTTTCCCGGGCCGTGACCCTGGAAATCTCCAATAGGCGCTGCTCAATGATCTCCTGTTTACGGGTTTGTACGGCAAAATAAGTTTGGGCAAAAGCGATCTCGTTTTTAAGCGGATCTCCGTTCTGAGCGATCAGGTAACAGGCATACCTTGTCAAGGCGATATCTTCCAAAACCCGGGTCGACCCACTACCCAACTCGACCATTTTCCCGGTTTCGGTAAAATGGTCAGAAACCTTAATGCCCGCTTTTTCGCAAGACTTTTTCGCCTTTTGGACAACATGATGAAAATTACTCCATTTTGTGTATCCCAGAATTTCCTGCAGTTCCCTGGCGCTCCAACATTCGACGTCGCTGACGACATAACAGGCCTGTTCGAATTTTTCAAATAGTTCATGAATCAATTCCTTCTTCATAAAATAGGTTTTAGGCTGCAACGTTTAACCTCTTTCGGGAAAAAATCGGGAGAAAATATCCACTTCGTCGGGTTGTACGGATTGGCCCGGTCGCCGTCAATTCTTCTCCGGCGAGCCATCCACCAAGTCCAGCTCGATCTTCAGGTTATTAATAATGAACTCCTGCCGTTCCTGGGTATTCTTGCCCATATAATATTCCAGGATATGCTGGATATGCGTTTCCGGCATTACCATGACGGGTTGGACACGCATGTCGGCGCCGATGAAGCGGGCGAACTCGTCGGGGGAGATCTCGCCGAGGCCTTTGAAACGAGTGATCTCCGGCTTTCCGCCTAATTTTTTGACCGCGGCCTGTTTCTCCGCTTCGTCATAGCAATAATGGGTCTCCTGTTTGTTGCGGACCCGGAACAGCGGGGTCTCCAGGATATAGACGTGGCCGTTCTTGACCAGGTCGGGGAAGAACTGGAGGAAGAAGGTCATGAGCAGCAGCCGGATATGCATTCCGTCGACATCGGCGTCAGTGGCGAAGACGATCTTGTTGTAGCGAAGACCTTCGATGCTTTCTTCGATATTAAGGGCGTGCTGCAAAAGGTTGAATTCCTCATTTTCGTAGACAACTTTCTTGGTGAGGCCAAAGCAGTTGAGGGGCTTGCCGCGCAGACTGAATACGGCCTGCAGTTCAACGTCGCGGGCCTTTGTGATGCTGCCGCTGGCGGAGTCGCCTTCGGTAATAAAGATGGTGCTTCCCTTCTGCTTCTCCAGGATCTGCTCCTTATCTTTTCCCGTCGGCTCGTCATTGTAGTGGTAGCGGCAGTCGCGCAACTTCTTGTTGTGGAGGTTGGCCTTTTTCGCGCGTTCGTTGGCGAGTTTCCGCACTCCAGCCAGCTCATTACGTTCCCGTTCGCTCTGCTCGATCCGCTTCTTCAGCGAATCTGCCGTGGTCGGATTCTTGTGGAGATAGTTATCAAGCTCCTTTGCCAAAAAATCGCTGACAAAGCTTTTCATGGTGGCCCCGCCTTCCGCCATGTATTGGCTGCCCAACTTGGTCTTGGTCTGGGATTCGAACACGGGCTCAACTACCCGGACGGAAATGGCTGCGACAATGCTCTGCCGGATATCGGCGGCGTCAAAATCTTTTTTATAGAAATCGCGGATCACCTTGACAAAGGCTTCCCGGAACGCCTGCTGATGGGTGCCCCCCTGCGTAGTATATTGTCCGTTGACAAAGCTGAAGATATCTTCCCCGTAGTCGTTGTTATGAGTGAGAGCCAATTCGATATCGTCACCTTTGAGATGGATGATGGGGTAGCGAACCTCATCCGCATTGGTCTTGCGCTGAAGCAGGTCGAGGAGACCATTCTTCGACACATATTTCTTTCCATTAAACTGGATGATCAGTCCGGCATTCAGATAACAGTAGTTCCAGAGCTGATTATCCATGTATTCGTGGATAAAATGGAAGTTCTTGAAAACCGTGTCGTCGGGGATAAACGTGACCAGGGTGCCGTTGGGTTGATCGCTTTTGGTTTCTTTGTATTCCTTCGTCAGGATGCCCTTGGCAAACTCCGCGCTTTTTTCACGCCCGTCCCGGTAGGCCGTAACTTTGAAATAGCTACTAAGGGCGTTGACGGCTTTAGTCCCTACACCGTTCAAACCCACCGATTTTTGAAAAGCTTTGCTGTCGTATTTAGCGCCGGTATTGATCTTGCTGACCACGTCTACCACCTTTCCCAACGGAATACCGCGCCCAAAGTCCCGGATGGTGACCGTCTTTTGCTCGATGCTAATTTCCACCTGCTTGCCATAGCCCATCGTATATTCGTCTATGCAATTGTCGATCACTTCCTTGAGCATGACATAGATGCCGTCGTCCGGGCTGCTGCCGTCCCCCAATTTACCGATATACATACCGGGCCGAAGGCGGATATGTTCTCGCCAGTCAAGGGTCTTGACACTGTCGTCGTTGTATTCGAATAAATTAGTTTTTTCTGCCATAGAAGGGTTACGATTGAACTGGCGATTCTGCCGGTTAGAAAATTTCAGCTTCATCGCCAGATATTTAAGGTCTGGCCTGTCGGCCGACGGGATTCCACCCCGTTAGGAAAATTTGGATTGCAAGATAGGCAAACGAAATCAGAGCGGGATTATTGGATTTTGACATTTGTGGATATCCGCCGTTTTGGGGCGTCGATTGAAAATCGCCCCACGGCGGATAAGTCTTATGATGGGCCTTCGGCCTTCGGACCTGTGGTCCGATTTTGCGCCGTTTTGGGCTCAAGCCCGATTTTGCGCCTCCGGCGCCCACGCCTTACATTCGTAATATGGTAGACACTATTTTGACCCTGGAAGGGGTCACCGTAACCTTGGGCGGCGTCCGGCTGTTGGATGATTTGGATTGGACCATTCGCCGGGGCGAACAGTGGGCAGTGGTTGGCCCTGCCGGCAGCGGTAAAACAATATTAGCGCATACCTTGCTGGGCCTGCATTTTGCCTCCGGGCGGGTGGGAACGCAGGGGCTCAGGATCGGCATGGTCGAGCAACAGCACCGGTTTCGCGGGCTGCCGGGGGCAGCCGAGCTGTATTACCAGCAAAGATTCAATTCGATGGATGCGGATGCGACGATCACTGTTGCCGAGGAATTTGAGGTCGCGGGGATCTCCCGGGAGCCGGACGCGGACTGGCTTGACAGGCTGCATGTCCGGGCGCTCCTTCCGAAGCCCCTTATTCAATTATCGAATGGCGAGAACAAGCGGGTACAACTAGTCATTGCGCTACTCGGGAAACCGGACGTCCTGATCCTGGATAACCCCTTCCTCGGCCTCGACGTAGAAGGGAGGAGCGTGCTGCATGGGATCATCGACCGGCTGGCGGCCGACGGGATGCCAATCTTACTGATCACGGGAGAGCGGGAGATGCCGTCTTGTATCACTCATGTGGCGCGGCTCGGAAAGGGGAAATGGAGCTTCCTCGGTCCCAGGACCGATTTCGAACCAGCGGTGGAGCGGAGGAGCCTGGTTCAACTGGATGCGGAGATCATGTCGAAGCTAAAGGAAGAAGGAATTCAACCGGCACCGGCAGGCGAAAGTCGCAATATAGCCGGCGAGGCAACTGATCATCCGCTCGTCATTTGCATGCGCGGCGTAACCATCCGCTACGGACAGGCTACGATCCTCGATAATATCGATTGGGAGGTACGGAAGGGTGAGCGATGGAATGTCAGCGGGCCGAACGGCGCGGGGAAATCAACGCTACTCAGCCTTATCACAGCCGACAATCCTCAGGCCTATGCCAACGATATCCGCCTGTTTGGCCGCCGGCGCGGAACGGGAGAGACCATTTGGGAGATCAAGCAAAAGATCGGCTTTGTTTCCCCGGAGCTGCATTTGTATTTCGATTCCGGCGCCAGCTGCTTTGAGGTGGTGGCATCGGGGTTGTTTGATACCATCGGGTTGTTCCGGCCACTTGCGGCTGAACAGGAGGAAGCGGTGATGCGGTGGATGAAGCTATTGTCCCTCCAGGATCTGCGGATGAGGCGGTTGCCGCAGCTTTCAACTGGTCAGCAGCGAATGGTTTTGCTGGCGCGGGCGTTGATCAAAAACCCGCCGATGCTGATCCTCGACGAGCCGTGCCAGGGATTGGATGAGGAGCAAATGGCTTATTTCCGTGAGCTGGTCGACGAATTGTGCGAGGCATTCGACAAAACATTGATCTATGTCAGCCACTACCGGCAGGAGTTGCCCCGCTGTGTCGATCGGTTCCTGCGACTGGAAGGAGGAAAGCGTGTGGAATGAGCATTCGGCGGAGGGGTTGGCATGATCTTTTTGTCAGTCCTTTAAAATTCCTTTTTATGAAAATCACATCTTTCCGGTTGGCGATCATTTCGGCGGCTGCGGCGGGGTTGTTCGCCTTCTCTTCATTGAGGGATGGTTCCATTCACGGCACGGTTAATCCACCGGAGGGCGGAGTTCGGGCGTGGGCGGAATCTGTTGCAGATACATTAAAAGCGCCCA
>DASZJO010000155.1:0-5104 GCA_035948015.1 Puia sp. | reverse complement strand
GTCAAATAAAAAAGCCGCCCTTATGGGGCGGCACCGTTTTTTATGAATTTCTTTCCGCTTAACTGTTCAGCACCGGGGACTGGGACAAATATTTTTTTGAAGGATAATAGATAAAGAAACAGGTTCCGCCCTTGACAACCGGGATGATCTGGGTAGTCATTTCATCGGGGATCGCAGGACAGCCGAACGTCGTACCCATCACTCCATATTTGTGAAGGATGCGGGTGCTCACGTAGGTCGCGCCGTGGATCACGATCGCGCGGCGGGCGGCGTTATTGTTAAAGCCTTTGTCCATCCCCTCGATCCGGAGGGAGAGGCCATTGAAGCCCTGGTAAGTGCCGGAAGTGATATAGAAGCCGAGGCTGCTTTTGCACGATTCCATTTTGTTGGAGAATGCGCTTGCATATTCCTGGCCGGAATTGATCCCGTGCGCTACATAGGTGCGATAGAGGAGGCGACGGTTGTGAACGTCGATCACGTACAATCGTTGGTTGCTGGAAGACTGGCTGAAGTCACAGATCGACAGGATATTCGTCCGGCGGAGAAGGCCTTTCTTCTTCAATTTATAATAGCCGGTCCAGGCGGATTCGAAGGCTTTGCGGCTAAGGCCGGAATCTTCGAGGCTCATCTCTTCATAAATGCTCGTGGCAGTGGCCAGGATCATTCGCTTCTCGGCGCGCAAGGCGGCCGCTTTGGAAAGATGAGTGATTGCAACCGCATGGGTAGCGGCTGCCGGTGCCGGAATGGGAGCGGCGGATATAATAGAGGTAAGTAAGCAAAGGGCGGTTACAAAGAGGAACGTTACAGGGTTTAGGGTCGACTTATTCATACACTACGGATTTGATGAATATATGCCAACTGGCGTACCAAAATTTAATATTCTGTTAACCAATGGTTTATATTGGAATACGCCGAGTCAATCCTCCCATTCCGGGACAGGTTTCCTTGAATTCGGAAATTGTCCGTGGGTTGGATAATAGAAGGCAGTTGGGAAGTGGAGACCCGAATAGTTGGAAATCAGGCAAGGGGGATGGGAAGTATGGAATATCCTATCTTTAGCGCATGTCTATATTGGTTATAGTCCGGCATGGGCAGTCGGTGTGGAATCTTCAGAATCGTTTTACCGGCGAAACGGATGTACCGTTGACGGCAAAGGGCCGGATGGAGGCCTGCGTGGCGGGGGATAAGCTGCGGGGTTTAATCTTTTCCCATGCTTTTACATCTTTACTGGTTCGGGCGTACGATACGCTGCTTCTGATCCTGGAACGGACGGGGCAGACGGATTGTCCGATCAGCCGGGATCATGCGTTGAATGAACGGAACTACGGTCAATTGCAGGGGCTGAATAAAGCCGAAGTGGCTAAGGAATTGGGGGAAGAGCAGGTGGCGGAGTGGCGAAGGAGCTATACAGTTTGTCCGCCGGGCGGAGAAAGTCTGGCGGATACGGCTGCGAGGGTGCTGCCCTATTATCACGCGGCGATCGAGCCGCTGCTGAGCGAGGGAAAGGATGTGCTGATCGTGGCCCATGGGAATAGCCTCCGGGCGCTGGTGATGTTCCTCGAGGGGATCAGCGGGGAAGAGATCGAAGAGGTGGATCTGCCGACGGGGTTGCCGAGACGTTATGAGATGGAAGTGGCGGGGCCGTTATTGCAGGTGGTCAAAGTCGGTTATCTATGATATTTTCTTTCTGAAAACCGAATAGACTTATTTCAGGGAAAGCACGATAAAGTCCTGGTCGAGCGCCGGCGAATGGGCATAGAGGCCGGCAAGGAATTCAGGGCCGTATAGGGCGTACCAGGGCAGGAAATTCTCGACACGTTCCTGAAGGGTGCCGCCGGGGAATAGGGCCGTTTTCAGGGTTTGAACCTGGCGTTGGAGGTCGCCATATTTGCGCTTCTCCGCTTTCAGCAATTTCTTCTCTAATGTCCGGATGGGTTCCAGGGCTTTTGCCTGCAGGGCCTCCACATGCTGTTCCAGCGAAGGGTCGACGGGCCGGGTGAGGGCCTTCAATGTTTCATAATAGCGGTTCGCTTCACTGATCTCACGTTCCAGCGATAGCGGATGCTCGGACTCACGGCGCACGATCTCGTTGACCAGCTCCTCTGCCGGCTTAAAAAGGTCGGTCAACGAAAATCCCGCCCGCCCGATCTTCTCCTGCCATTGCCGGTCGATCAGCAGAAAAGAGTTGCGCAGGATCAGCACGGGAAAGGGTACCCGATAATGTTCGAACAGCGCTTTCAGCTCCAGCCAGTAGGCGGTCTCGCCGCCGCCGCCGATAAAGGCCAGGTTGGGCAGGACGGTCTCCTGGAAAAGCCCCCGCAGGATCACGTTGGGGCTGAATCGTTCCGGATAGCGTTGCAGTTCCTCCCGCATTTCGGGTTCCGTGAACCGTAACGGCGAACCATGTACGATGAAATATTCGCCTTCCCGGCCGATCCGCCCGCGGAGGTCGTCTTTCAGATAAAACAAGTTGATCTCGCGAGGGTTGGCCTGGACTTTATAGTGAGCGGGAATCTTGTCGATGGTTTCGCTCACGATGGCTGCCGGCGTCTGTTTAAACAAGTCGTCTTCAAAGACGGGAGTCATCAGCTTCTTCAGCGAAGGCAGATCGGCAATGAGCACGATGAGGCCGTATTCGCCGAAAAGCCTGTGGAGGAGGCGGAAAGTAGCAGTTTGGATATCCGGGCTTTCCAGGTAACATTCTTTCAACAGGGCGATCAACTGCGGCCCGAAGGGCTGAACGGAGAGCTGGCCTTCGATACGATAAAGGAGCTTGTCGAGGCCTTTGGTCTTCATGCGGCCGACAGCGCCGCTCTGCTTCGTCTCCCAGGTAAGGGTATCGCCGCCGAGGTAAATAGTACCGAGCTCGTCCAGGTCCGCGTCTTCGCTGCCCATCCAGAAGACAGGGATGAAGTTATGATCGGGATATTGGGTCTTCAGCGAGCCGGCCAGCCGGATCGTGTGGAGGATCTTATAAATGAAATAGAGATGTCCCGTGAAGATAGCGGGTTGATGGGCGGTGCAAACGGTAAAGGTATTTTCGTCGGCCAGAAGGCCGATGTTCGCTTGAACCTTCGGGACTGATTCGGCGGAGGCATATTGGGCCTGCAGCGCGTTGACGAGCGCGGACCTGTCGACGGGTCTCGCCTGCCGCTTCCGGGCTTTCAGGGAACGATCCAGGCCTTCTGCGGTCGGAGGATGCGCGTAGAATGGCTTCAGGGCATCCGCCTGGTCGAGATAGTCGGTGATGATACGGGAAAAATAGCCGGTCTGGTTAATAGACAAATGATGTTCGGTCCAATCCATAGTCGTTGGTGATGGACGAAATTAACATAAAAACGATCGATTTGTTCTGCCCGTTTGATAGACGGTCACAGCACCTGGAAACCGTAGGCGTAGGGGTCATCATCGGGGTCGATGGTAATGGTGTTATACCCATAGACCTTGGCCCAGCCTTCAATGCTGGGGATGATGGCCGGTTTGCCGGCAACTTCGGTGGTCTTTTCGATCTTTCCCTTGAACCGGGAACCGATGATACTTTCGTGGATGAAGGTGTCGCCTTCCTTTAGTTTTCCTTTCGCAAACCACTGGGCCATCCGGGCGGACGTGCCCGTGCCGCAGGGGGAGCGGTCGATCGCCTTGTCGCCGTAGAAGACGGCGTTGCGTGCGGTGGCATCGGGGTGGATGGTTTGACCCGTCCAAAGGATATGCGTACAGCTATGGATAGTGGGGTCCTCCGGATGGACGAAACTGTGGGTCTCATTCAGCCGGCGGCGCATCACGCGGCTATAGCTGACGAGTTGGCCGGCGGAGAAGTCGTCGAGTTTCGAGAAATGCTCCTGCGGATCGACGATCGCATAGAAGTTCCCGCCATAGGCTACGTCGACGCGGAGGGTTCCCAGTTCGGGGCATTCTACTGCGATATTTTCCGCGGCCAGAAAAGCGGGAACGTTGGTGAGTTTGACGGAAGTGACTTTCTTTCCCTCTTGCCGGTACTCGATGCGGACCAGACCGGCCGGGGCTTCCATATTGACGCGGCCGGGGGTTTTCGGTTGGATAAGCCCTTCCTCTATGGCGATGGTGATAGTCCCGATCGTCCCGTGGCCGCACATCGGAAGGCAGCCGCTGGTTTCGATAAAAAGGACGGCGACATCGTTGTCCGGGTCGTGAGGTGGATAGAGGATACTGCCGCTCATCATGTCGTGGCCGCGGGGTTCGAACATCAGTCCCTTTCGGATCCAGTCGTATTCCTTTAAAAAGTGTTGGCGTTTTTCGCTCATGTTACGGCCGTGGAGAACGGGGCCGCCACCTGCGACAAGGCGCACGGGGTTACCGCAGGTATGGGCGTCGATGCAAAAAAAAGTCTTTTTGGGCATGGGTTAAATGGGGTCTTGCGTCAGGGTGTTGTTGATCGTCCGCCAAAGTTTCAGCGGGTTGCCGTTGCGCAGCGCGTCGGGCAGCAGATGGTCCGGCCAGCTTTGGTAGGCGACGGGCCGCGCCCAGCGTTTGATCCCGTCTGCGCCGACGGAGGTGAAACGGCTGTCGGTCGTGGCAGGAAAGGGGCCGCCATGCTGCATGGACAAGGCGACGCGGACCCCGGTAGGAACGCCGTTGAGGATGAAGCGGCCGCAGATATCCTGGGCTGCCTGTACCAATTCGGGATGATCCTTGATATCCTGTTCAGTCGCCATCAGGGTGGTCGAGAGCTGGCCTTCCAGGTGGCGGGCCACCGCCAGCATTTCTTCGGGGTGTTTGCACTGGATGATCAGGGAATAGGGACCAAAAACCTCCTGGTGCAGCAGCGGGTTACGGAAGAAGGCTTCCGCGGTGGCCGATGCGAGTGTAGGTGTACCCTGGTTGACCGCTGGTTTCGTAGCGGATACCGCGACGGTGGCCACATCCGATTGTGCGAGGGCCGCACTCCTTTTCTCCGTATAGGCTTTGGCGATACCCGGGTGGAGCATGGTGCCGGGGGCGGCGCCGGCGATAGCAGTGCCCAGCTCTTCGATAAAGGTGTCAAGGTCTTTTCCCTCGATCCCGATGAGCAGGCCGGGATTGGTGCAGAATTGGCCTACGCCCAGTGTGATCGACGCGGCAACGGTCG
>DASZJO010000154.1:0-29890 GCA_035948015.1 Puia sp. | reverse complement strand
AGGAATTTTGTGGCGAGGATCGAGATCAGGCCGATAGCTCCATAGGCGCCAATCCGGCTGTCCTTCATGATAAGAAGGATCTTTTCTTTTGTCCAGCCGCCACCCAACCCGTCACAGACGTCGGCAAAGCCGTCTTCGTGGAGACAGCCCGTTACCAGCAGGCCCGTGACCATGGATGCGGCGATGCCGATATCAACCGAAATGAAACGCCCGAATAACCAGAATGCAAGCGATGAAAGGCCACCGACGATCCAGCCCACCAGCGGAAAATAGCGTGGCGCCGGCCTCAGGTATTCAGGGCTGTGATCCGTGGTCCGTGGCACCGGGAGCCTTGTGAGGAACATGATAGCGGTGAAAAAGATCCTGACCTCCCGGCTCATGATTTATCGCTTTTACTTACGCCTGCCGATTCGAAGGAGGCCATCTCTTCCAGAAAATTTACGGCAGCCGCAACAAAAGGAAAGGCGAGCGCCGCGCCGGTGCCTTCCCCTAGCCGCATCCCCAATTGCAGCAAGGGCCGCGCCCCAAGCCATTCCAGCATTTTTACGTGGCCGCGCTCGCCGCTGCAATGCGAAAAGATGCAGTTGTCCAGGATGGAGGGATCGGATAGCCGGGCTAATAGAAGCGCGGCCGTGCTGATGAAACCGTCGACCAGGATGATCATCTTCTGGCTGGCGGCTTCCAGGTATGCACCGGTGAGCATGGCAATCTCGAATCCGCCGACGCATTGCAAAATGGCTGACGCCGTCGGATCGGCGGCAATGACCGG
Source organism: Puia sp. (assembly GCA_035948015.1). GTDB lineage: Bacteria > Bacteroidota > Bacteroidia > Chitinophagales > Chitinophagaceae > Puia. The sequence goes on along the minus strand of DASZJO010000154.1, from coordinate 29,121 downwards.
GCTGTGAAGATCATATGCTTCCCGGAGGGTCGCCGTCTTTTTCTCCAGCTGTTCGTCATTTACGCCGGTCCCGCGACCCACGCAGTCGCCGATGGCGATCTGCATAATAAAGCTCATGATCAGCGAGGCTGAGGAGGTATTGCCGATACCCATTTCGCCAAACCCGATACAATTACAGCCCTGAGCGGCGAGGCCGGCGACCACTTCACGACCCGCTTCGATTGCCGCTGCGGTCTCAGCCGCCGTCATGGCGGGTCCCTGCAGATAATTTTTTGTTCCGAAGCCGATCTTCCCCGACACGAGCCGGTCTCCAGTCTCTTCGGGACTGAATTCATAGTTAACACCCGCATCGACCACGGTGAGGCCAAGATCGTGCTGGCGGCAAAATACATTGATGGCGGCGCCGCCCCGGATAAAATTCAGTACCATTTGCGCCGTTACGGCCTGCGGATAGGGATTGACGAGACCGGTCGCCGCGATCCCATGGTCGGCGGCAAATACTACAATATGGGGCAAACGCAGGGTAGGATGGGTAGTGCCTTGCAGCAGGCCGGTCCGGAGCGCGATCTCTTCCAGCTGGCCCAATGCGCCCAGCGGTTTGGTCTTGTTGTCGATCCGGTGTTGCAGGGATTGCCGAAGCGTATGTACTGTGGGGGATGTCATGTGCGCTATATTTGGACATTTTTGATCGTCAGGGGGATGCCGCTGACCATAAAGATAACTTCGTTGGCGGTTGACGCTATATATTGATTCACCCAGCCTTGCAGATCGATGAACTTCCTTCCTGCTTCTGTATCGGCATGCATTCCCATCCCGATCTCGTTGCTGATAAAGATCAGCAGGGCTTCTATTTTCGCCAGTTCGTCGATCTCGCGGCGGCAGGCTTCCAGGCAGGCGTTGACATCGCCGCCGGTATCAGAAAAGAAATTGGTGATCCATAGGGTAACACAGTCGATCACCGCAACCTCTCCTTCCAACGGAAGGCGGCTAAGGTGCCGTTGTTCTTCCAGGGAGCGCCAACGTTCGTCCCTGTCCTGCTGATGAAGGCGGATGCGCTGCCGGAACTCGTCATCCCAGGCGCGGGCCGTGGCCACGTAGACGGGGCGGCTGCTATGTTGCAGGGCCAGTTGTTGCGCATAGCGGCTTTTACCGCTTCGGGCACCGCCGGTAATAAAGATCATCCGTTTAGGCATGTTGTAAGGATGCTGCGGTTATTGACAAGTATTTATGGAAAAGTTGTGCCGGGGCTGAAAAAATTTCCGGATGGAACAGCGCAGCCAATAATTCAATACCATCGGTGAGCGTTGCGGGGCTGGGCTGTGTGAACAAGTCATAGTCCGCAAGGTAGACAGCATCGTTCCGAACTGCTTGCAAATTCGCCCAGCCGGGTTTGCATTGCAACAGATGCAACTCTTCCGCGGCCCTCGCCACTTGGAATCCGCAGGGAGCGATCACCAGCACTTCGGGGTCGTAGCGGATGATCTTGTCCCAGGTGGTCACGATGCTATCGCCGCCGGGGTTGGAGAGCATATCGATGCCGCCTGCATAAGCGACCTGGTAAGGAATCCAATGCCCGCAGTTGTACACCGGCTCAATCCATTCCATCACCAGGACCCGTTTCAGCGGGGAACGGTGCGCCCGCAAGCTGTCGGTAATCCGGTCGATGCGGGCCTGTAAACCCGACAAGTGCCGATAGGCGGCTTCTTCCCGGCCCAGGGCTGCCGCGACCGTGATCGCGGTACCGAATACCTGGTCGAGATTGTTTGGCGTCAGGGGGATCAGCGCCGGTTGTTTGGGCAATTTGGCGATTGCGGCTGCCGTACAGGCCGTATCGATCTGGCAGACCTCACAGACATCCTGAGTAAAGATCACGTCGGGGGCAATCTCTTCAAGAAGGGTTTCCTTCACATAATACAAGCTTTTCCCCTGCGCTTTGGAGGCGGAGAAGATGCGGTCGATCTCTTCGCTGCTATAGCTATGACCTTCCAGCAGACAACGGACCACCCGGGGTTTATCCGCCGCTTCCGGCAGGCATTCAAAGGTCACTCCAAAGAGCAGATCCTGCAGGCCCATGTCATAGATCATGCGGGTCGCGGCAGGAAGAAACGAACAGGCTTTCATACGCGTCGATTTGAAGATAAAAATAATTAAAATTCAACCGTTGCGCCGGCGGTGAACATGGCCGGGATGGAGTTGTATCCATAGATGGTATAAAACTTCTTATTCAGGATATTCCTCCCTTCGGCAAATAGTTTGAGCCAGCGGATCGGCCGGTATTCGGCATAACCGTTCAGGATGAAGAACGGATCGAGTGTTACGTCCGGCAGCGGATTGAAAGCAGCGTCATAGCCGCCGACATCATACCGTTTGCTTTCGTAGTGACCGCTCAGGCTAACAAAGAGGCCGCCGGCCGGCCGGATGCCCAGCGTGAGATTGAGCGTCTTCTCCGGCACCCGCAGAGCATAGTGATAGGTCGTGTCGTCGTATGTTTCGTGGCTTTGGGTCGTCTCCTTCATTTTTAGCCAGGTATAGTTTGCGGCCAGGGACCAGATCCGCGCAAATTTGATCGTCCCCTCCCATTCGATGCCACTCCCCTCTTCCTGATCGTAGTTGTAGTATAGATTGGTGAAATAGTTATAGTCGATCCCGTCGTGCGTCTTCCGGTGAAAATATGTAGCGCGGGTATCGAATATCTTATTGCTGAACTGGATGCCCGCCTCATAGGTCCATGACTTTTCCGGCAGGAGGTTGGGGTTACCGTAGGGTGAATAGAGCTGATAAAGTGTAGGGGCTTTGAAGGCACTGGCGATGCTGCCATAGAGCTTCCAGTTCCTGGCGATCAGCCAGGCGGGGTTGAAGGTATAGGTGTAGTTGCTCCCGTAGCGGGAGTCGGTATTGAGGCGGCCTCCGAGCTCGGCGCTCAGTCCGGTGGGGCTGCTGTAGTGCAGGGAGCTATACATCGAGGTCTGGCTTACCGAAGTGTCTTTGAAGATCAGCGGAAAACCGCCCGCGGCGCCGTTCTCATTCATCGACGAGTAACGGTAATCGGCTCCGTTCAGCAGCGTGAGCCCATGACCCAGGCTGGTGCTGGCGAAGATCTCAACGAATTGGGACCTGCCGTGGTAGTTGTCGGTAAAATACGATTGTCCGTAGACGCTGTCTTCCCTCAGGTGCGGGTTGGAGGTGCTGTACAGATAATTGCCGGTGATCGTGGTAGCGGACAGCTTGTAAGTGAATCCGCCTCCCGCCAGAAGGCTTTTGTTGGAATTGGTATAATCTACGGCCGGAGTGAAGGCGGCCGCGTCGATACCGTTCGTGTAGTTGCTGTATTGCAGGAAGCCCTTTATGATCAGCGGGCTTATGGGATTCCAGGCCAGATTGGCGGCCAGGTTGTCCCCGTGAATTCCGTCGTTGACAAACGGTATCGGCGAGGCGATATGACTGCTGTCGTGCGCAGTAGGGAAGCCCGTCGAATGGTCATGGTTATAGCGGATATTGTAGGTCAGTTGGTCAGCCAGCTTTCCGTACAACTGTACATTACCGTTATAAGTCCCATAATTACCCCCTGAGAAGCCCGCCTTCCCGTTAAAGGGTGTTTTGATGTCAGGTTTGACCGTAATGATATTGATAACGCCGGCGATCGCATCCGACCCGTAAAGCGTCGATTGGGCGCCCTTGGAGATCTCGATCCGTTCGATCATCGTGACAGGGATCAGGTTGATGTCGAAGCTATTGTCGAGCGCTGTCGGATCGTTGACCGGCATTCCGTCGATGAGCAGGAGCGCCCGGCCTGATCCGGCGCCCCGGATAAAGATGCTCTGGTTTGTACCGGGGTCGTTCAGCCCGCCGCTGACGGTGATCCCGGCTTGCTCGCCCAAAAGTTCGCCCAGCGGTTTGCCGATGCTTTTTTCGATCTCTTCATGGGGAATGACGATGACCACTTTGCCGGTTTGACTTTGTTTCACCGGGTACTTGGTTGCGGTTACCACGACTTCATCCAGCTGTTTGCCGGAGGTGTCGCCGGGCGGGGCCGGGATGGCTGCTTGTGCGCTGATCGCAGCGGCGGCGGACGTGGCGGACTGTGCGAAGGCGGCGGATTGTGCGGATGTGGCGGCGGACGGTGCAGATGCGGCGGACTGTGCGAAGGCGGAGACGCTGCCGGCTAGCGACAGCAACAGGAAGGCCCATTGTTTGTTCATTCTAAATAATTTTTTGCTTTTCTCCCGAAAGCCGTTAATAAATTAAGTGATGAATCGGGCAGGTCTTCTGGCTCGCGCCTGACCTTTTTTACCTTCCCATCCGCTTTGCGGACAGTGGTTTTGAAGAGTGAAAGGTCATTTATATTGGCACTTACAGCTACGGGGATAGCGCCGGACTTACACCGGACTTCCCTTTTAATGACGACGATGCGTCAACCAAATTCGGGGCGAATATATCGAATCTAACTTATTACCTGTAATAATTTTCGGATACTGTCATATTCACCGGTTTCCCCCGAACGCTCCACTAGCCAGATCGGGTGGCCCTGGCGTTGCTCTACGCGGATGTTGAGAATTGCTTTTTCAACCGGTTCGAAGCCTGCCCGCCGCAGGGCGCGCCGCGTCCAAAAGAAGGCCGGTCCTTCTCCGGCCAGCATGACCGGCTTTTCCTGCGGTGTATAGATGAGGAAATTGCCGGCCTCCATATCGAAGGTGACATCTTCTTCGGCAAAGGCGGCTTCGAAAGTGCCGTTAAGCACCAGGTCTTCGGGCGCTCCGCTGTGCAGCTGGCCGCCGGTGTGCAGCAGCCACACCTCATCCGCGATCTGCAATGCCAGGTCCAGTTCGTGGGTAGATAACAGGATCGCCTTGCGGGTTTCTCTTGCCAGCTTATGCAATAGCCGCATCAGGCGGATACGGCTTGGAAGGTCGAGGTGCGCTGTAGGCTCATCCAACATTAGGATTGGGGTATTCTGCGCGAGGGCTCTGGCGAGCATGACCTTCTGGCTCTGCCCGTCGCTGAGCGTATGGATCTTCCGGTCCCGGAGCGGGCCGATGCCCGTTGCACGGATAGCCCAATCGATATTCGACAGATCAGCGGAGTTCAGCCTGCCCAGCCAGCCGGACCACGGATAACGCCCGAGGGCCACGAGCGAGTCGACGGTCAGGTTGTTGCCGCTTACCCGATCGGTCAGTACCAGGCTTATCTTTCTGGCCAACGCTGCCGGCGACCATCGATCAACTCCTTCGATATGGATCTCCCCGCTCAGCGCGGGTTGAAGGCCGCTGAGAGTGCGAAGTAAAGTGGATTTACCCGAACCGTTGGGTCCAAGCAGACAGATCAGCTGTCCGGGTTCAAGCCGGAGGTCAGGCAGCATCCCCGCTACAACGATCTTCCTTTTCCCGGTATGGTAGCCGGTCTGCAGGTTGCGGGTGCTTAACAAGGGGGTTGCGGCTACCATGTATGGACCGTTGTTTGACGTAATAAAAGTGCGATGACCAGGGGTGAGCCAATAATAGACGTGATGATATTGATCGGCAAAACGGCCTGGCTGCCCGGCAGCTGGGCGAATGCATCGCAGAGCAGGAGCAGGGTAGTACCGATCAGGCAGCAGGCAGGGATCAGGATGCGGTGGCTGGCGGTGTTGAAAAGAAAACGGGCGATGTGGGGAACGGCGATCCCGATGAATCCGATAGGGCCACAAAATGCGGTAATGCTTCCCGCCAGAATGCTTGTGCTGCAGATGATGACTGTGCGGGCCTTGCGCGGGCTAAGCCCCATGCTGCGGGCATAGTTTTCGCCCAGCAGCAGCGCATCCAGCATTTTGGAAGACATCATCGCGACCGTCAGCCCGATGACGACGACGACGGCAAGGATGGACAGCTGGCCGCCCGTCACTCCGCCGAGGGAACCGAATGTCCACAGCAGATAGTCCTTAACCTGCTCCGGGTTGCTGAAGTATTGCCAGATGCTGATGAGCGCAAGGGTGATACTGCCGATCATAATCCCTACGATAAGCATCATCACGTTGTCCCTTAGCCGCCGGGAAAGGATCAGCACGAGCAGCATTGTACTGCCTGCACCCACGCAGGCGGCGCCGATGATCAGCCAGCTTCCGGACATGCCGAGCTCCTTTATGGCGAACAGAGTAGCCATGCTTCCGCCTGCCAGCATCACGGCAGCCACTCCAAGGCTCGCGCCGGCGGTGACGCCCAGGATGGAGGGGTCTGCCAGCGGATTACGGAACAAGGTCTGCATCTGCAGTCCGCCGACAGAAAGGCCGCATCCGGCCAGCACGGCGGTGCAGGCTTTGGGCAGCCGGATCCCTTGTACGATGAATTGCCAGGTCGGATTGGCTGTGGATGGGGAAAGGAAGACCCGTAAGATCTCCTTCAACGAAATGCTGACGGTACCGGTCGACAGGTCCAGCAGAAAGGCCAGCAGCAGCAATAGCAGCAATCCGGTCAGGCGGACTTTCCTGAAGGGTCTTTCTGTCATTTGAGTTGTTTATAATACATCAGCGTATCCGCGGGTAAAGTACCCGGGTGCAAGATACGGATCAGATCGGCCAGCACCCGTTGCGGATTGACGGCGCCGGACTCCCAGTAATCGGAGGACCCATGGTCGTTGACCCGCCGGTTATAGTTATATACCGCGTCCGATCGGAACGCGCGGAAAGCTCCGTATCGCGCGTCCTGGGACAGGATATCTTTTTTCGAATTCACATCGCCGGCGTCCAGCCAGAAATCGGCCTTCAATGCTTCCGGCGCCACCGTCTCGAAATTCAGGGCCAGGCTTCCGGTGCCTTTCGTGTCCGACCAATAGTAGCTGGCGCCGGCGTCCCGAAGGAGCTGCGCCACATAGCTTTCCCCTGCCGGGGTATACCAGGTCCCTTTGAAAGGCATTCCGATGATGACGGAAGGCTTGATGGCCGCGGCGTTCCCGATGGCGGCCAGGCGGAGGTAGGCTTGTTCGATGCTATCGAATTTCATATTCACCAGGTCTTCGCGGTTGGTCAATGCGCCCATCAGCTTGACCCACTCAGCCTTGCCCAGCGGGGTAGTCTCCAGCCAATCGGCATTGGGAAGGACGGGAATACCGGCATCCATCAATGTCGCATATTCGCCGAAGGCGGCATCGGGATTGGTCATTGTCATCAGGATCCCGGGCCGCATGGAGATCACCAGCTCGTTGTTGAGGCCGCTTTCCAGGCCAACCTGTCGCACCCGCCCGGTCTGCAACCCTTCCCGGACGAGGGGGCAGTAGACGTAGTCTCCGTTTCCTACACCCGTTATGCGGTCTGCTACGCCGGCGAATTCGGCCTGTGCGATATGCGGCGAACCCATCACGATCATCGATCGTACGGGGATACGGATCACCTGTGCATGGGCGTGACCCGGCGGGACCGCCATTCCGGCCGGCAGCAGCAGATAATCCAGGGTGTCGGTCCGGCCGGCCGCATGGCTCGTGATCCTCACTTCCTTATATTGTCCGGGATAATCGATGGCAAGACCGTGTGCATACTTGATGCGGGATCTGGCTGAAGAAGGGACGGTCGTCGCCGGAGTGTTATCGTGCGGCTGCTTGTCTGCGCCGCCGCATGCGGGCAGGAAGAACAGGATTACAAGAGTAGAAGCGGCGTTGAACCAACGGCGGATATAGCTCATGGCGCAAAAGTAGCCGAACTTATCTTTATCTTCGCCTTTTTTACGGCGTGAAAAGTTTGAATTCAATATGAGAAATTTTGTTCGAAAAGCCAATTCCTTTATTAAAGACCTGTTGCTGGCTACACGTATCGGGATCCTATTGGTGCCGTTCCGGTTCTTCTTCCGGTTTCTCAATAATTTTTCGCTGCTTACCTCCTGGGTCAACCGATATAGCGCAAAAGTGCCATTCTCCGATTTTTATAAGCCTTTCCGTCACTATCCGGATCGGGTGAGGCTGCATGAATATATGGTAAGTCAGCTAGGGCTGGATCGGAAACCCATTCAATACCTCGAATTCGGCGTTGCCGGCGGCACCTCATTCGCGTGGTGGGTAAAAGCGAATCATCATCCCGAATCGCGATTCTATGGATTTGACACTTTCGAAGGGCTGCCGGAGGACTGGCATTTTTTTAAGAAAGGGGCTTTCAGCTACGATATACCTTTTATGGATGATGCAAGGGGGACGTTCATAAAGGGGCTATTCCAAAACACCGTATATAAATTTTTAAGTGATTGGGGGCGCAACACGGATCAGGCGGCTTTTACCAGGGTGATACATCTGGACGCCGATCTGTATTCTTCCACCTTGTTTGCGCTCACCAGTATGGCGCCTTATCTGCGTGAGGGCGATATCCTGTTATTCGACGAGTTCAATATTCCCAACCACGAATTCGCCGCATGGAGTGATTTTGTCCGCAGTTATTATATCCGGTATCAAGTGATGGGAGCGGTCAACAATTTTTACCAGGTTGCGATAAAGGTAACGAGATCACCGAATGCGGGTCTTTAATACGTTACTACCAGGAAAGGATGCCTGCGGGCGTCAAAATACCGGGATGAACAGAAGATCCTCGACGTACCTGGCTGGCCTATCAGCAAATGCATCTCGAAGCCATAGTTGCCTTCGGCGGTCATGTTGTTGACGATGGTGGTAACGTCGATCTGCAGGTTCAGAAAATGCTGGGTGGTCGCCGGGACATGAATTTTCCCGGCCGTATCGAGCGGAGGCTGGTTGGAATACAGCGTATGTTGGTCCCAGCTACCTGCGACGCGTTGTATAACCAGGTCATCGGAAAGGCCTGTGTTCGCGTGGACTCCGTCACCATACTGCGGCAGTGTATCGGAAAACAGATAGAGTGTTGCGGACCTGAGGGTTGTTCCAGCAGGGATAGGGGTCAGATTGAACCTGAAATAGGAGTTACCGTAAGTGGTATAGGCTCCAAGATTGTAAGCTTCGGCCAGAAGGTCAGGGGTCGTGCTGTCGCCGCTATTGGTTGCCGGGTTACTCAGGAACATCAGCTCGTATGGCGTGAAGCCGGAATTTGGGAACGAGGTAGTCAGCGTATCAGTCGTGTAGTGTGAAGCCGGAGTGGGCGAATTGTCTCTATGACAGCTCGTGACTGCGGACAGGAAGATCAGGGAAAGCAGGAATTGCGGGATATTTGGCCTCATAGTTCAGATCGGTATAATGATTCGACGGCGCAATATAATCACCGGAAAGCATAGTTTATAGACACCCCGGCAAAATAGTTCCTTTCCGCCGCCGCATTGTAGAACCGGTTCAATGCCGCGTTAAAATCATCCCCGAGGCTATATTTGATGTTGGCGGCATTGTCGATACCCGCATAGACATCTCCCTTCCATCGGGACACGACTTTTCGGAAGCCGATCCGGCCACCCAGCAGGTTGTAGGAGCCGGCGTAGAACGTATTGGCGTCATTGAGGGCGATCCTGTCTGTGTAGGTGTAGGTCGCGTTTGCGTAGAATCCTATCTTCAGGGATATATCAAGGCCGCCCACGATTGTCGTCGGCGGAACGCTGGGCAGGCGGTGACCGGAAAAGTTATTTGTATCCTGGGTAAAACTCGAATAATGGAAATCGTGCCAGGCGTGGCTGACGAACACGCGGAGGCTGTTACAGAAACTCTGCGGCTGGTCGATGAGTCGCCAGGATATAAAGGTTTCTATTCCATGCTGGTTTGTGCCGCCCGCATTGACGGAATAGGCGACCCCATTGGTGTCGATCCGCTGGACAATGGCGTTATTGATGTGGAAGACGAACCCGTCGATATCAATGAATAACCTGCTATTGAGGAAGCTACCCCGGGCGCCCAATTCATAGTCAATGCCGTTCTCCGGCTGGAGCGGCGGCCCGACAACGCCGTTGCTCTTTTGCAGTTCTTGTACGGTCGGCGTAGAGAAGCCGCGGCTGGCGCTGGCATAGACGGAGATATCGGGAGCGACCTTCTTCAGGAGGGCGATCCTCGGCGCGATCTTGTTGGAAAAGCGGATCTTACTGGTCGTGGGAGGCGTAACCGTAATAGCGGTAATGTTCACCGCATTTACGTTGAAGCTGGCGCCGCCGGTTAGCGTCCAGCCGGCCGGTAATTTCAGGTCGGCCTGCGCGAAGGCCATATAGGTCCAGTTGTTGAGCTTGTCGTCCGTCTGCAAACCGGCGGGGGTTCCGGCGCTGTTGGTATAGTCGCGGGTCTCGAAGAAACCTTTCTGGGCCTCCGCTCCGGCGTTGACCTGGAGCGTGGAAGCGCCCCAGTCCGTCTTATACTGGACAACAGTGCGGCCGCCGAAATGCGGCTCCTGGCGGTATTCATAGACGCGGATGCCCGGGTTGGTGAAGTCGGTGTAGGCGCCGTAGACGGCGGTTGTATTCTGCCAGTGATCGCTAAACCGGTACGTGTTGCTGATGCCGACCGTAAAATTTTTCTGGAATATCGCTGCTTTTGCCTGCACCGCGCCGGGGGTGGCTCCTTTCGGCGGCCTCGCCATTCGCGGAGCGGAATCGTACTCGGCTTCGGTCAGCCCGCCGGGCGTCTGGTAATAGAGGTCGCTGTAGAGAATATAGGCATGGATGGTTTGTCGGTCACCCGGTCTCAGCATCGTCTCCCAACTGCCGACGTCGCGCCGCATTTGAGTTTGCTGTCGGTAGCCGTCGCTCGTCTGGTGGTCATAGGAAAGGATATTGCGATGGTCACCATCTCCGAGCCGCAGGCTGACATTGGTTTGGTTCGTCGCATAGCTGCCACCGGTATAGTCGACGTTCAGGCCCTTATCCCAGACGGCCGGCATACTGCTGATCAGCACGGCCCCGCCGATCCCCGAGCCATACAAGCTGCCGGCGGTACCTTTGATCACTTCCAGGGATTGAAAATTATAAAAACCCAGTTCATTCAAATAGGTGTTGCCGCCGGGGTCTGTAAGGGGGATCTCATTGTAGTAGATCTTGATATCCCGGACGCCGAATGGAGACCGGATCGAGCTCCCGCGGATATTCAGCCGGTAGCTGCCGGGTGAGCGCTCCTCCATCCGAACCCCGGGAGTGAGGTTCATGGCGGAAAGGATGCTGCTGTTGTTGAAACGGTCGAGCGATGCCTTTGTGACGACGGCAACAGGCGCGCCGACATCGATCAGCTTTCGATTCTGCTCATAGGCTTTTACCACTACTTCATGAAGGGGTCGCGTATCGGATGAATCGGCGAGGAATCCCGGCGGAGCAGCTTCCTGTGCGGACAAGGTCATCCGCAAAAGCAGACAGGCAGTCAGCAGGCAGTTAAGCTTCTTCATGGTTTTCCGAAGATAGATAAGATTGGTTTTTCAAAGATAGAAAAGAATAATCATTATCTTCAGAGCTCCCGGAACACATGAGTAAAAAGCAGCTGAATCTATTCGACCTTGCCATGATCGTGGTATCTCTGGTCATCGGCATGGGCATTTTCCGGGTCCCCACGGTGGTGGCGGACCGGACCGGTACCCCGCTGCTGTTTTTTGCAGCCTGGCTGATCGGCGGCGTCATCGCCTTTTGCGGTGGGCTCACCTATGGGGAGATCGGTTCCAGGTATCCGGTCACCGGCGGTTATTACAAGATATTTTCATACGGCTATCATCCGTCACTGGCCTTTGCCATCAACTGCATCATCCTTGTATCCAATGCCAGTTCCATCGCCGTAGTAGGCGTTATGGGCGCTGAGTATATCGGCTATTTTTTCTATGGCAGTCAGCCGACGCCTGAGAGTTTTCGGCTATTGGTCACGGCGGGTGCGGTGGCTTTCTTTTATGTCATCAATTTGCTTGGCCTGCGGATGAGCAGCCGGGTCCAAAATATCCTCACGATCTTTAAGATTTTGCTGGTCGTCCTGCTGCTGACTTCGTTGTTCGGTACTCATCCGGTTGTGCTTCATCGGCAGGCGGCCATGGCAGCGGCAGGGGAAAGCGCGTCGGGTGGATGGCTAAAAGCGCTGGCCTTTGGCATGATTGCGGTGTCATTCACGTATGGCGGCTATCAGCAGACCATCAATTTCGGGGGTGAAGTTCGTAACGCAGGCAGGATCATCCCGCGTGGGATCGGATCGGGAGTTGTGCTCATTATAATCCTTTACCTGGCCATCAATTTCGTATACGTCCGGGTGATCGGTTTTGACCAGCTCAAATCGGCTGATTCAATCGCTGCAACGCTGATGGACCACCTTTTCGGCGCCGCGGGTGACCGCATCCTGCGCATCCTGATGTTCCTATCGGTCCTGGCATATGTAAATGTCTCAGTGATGAGCAACCCCCGGGTTATGTATGCGATGAGTGAAGAGGGTATCCTGCCCTCGATCTTCCGGAAAAGGACGGCAAAGCATGACGTCATCGTCTGGTCGCTAACCGCCTATTCCGCTGCGATTGTTCTGACCCTGGTCTTTAGCAGCGCGGTGGAGAAGATCCTCAACTATACCATTTTTCTTGACAGCATAGGCTTCGCGACTTCTGCTTCCACTATTTTTATCCTGCGGCGCCGGAAAGTGCGGGAAGACCAGGATATTTACCGGATAAAATGGTACCCGCTCGTGCCGCTCATCCTGATATTGGCGTATATCGGGGTAGCTACCAGCATCGTTTGGAACGCTCCGCACGCTGCGCTGTATGGCGGCAGTGTGTTCGTCTTTTTCTTTTTGCTTTATTTTGTCATCCGGGCATGGAAAGGCCGGGGCCGGACTGGGAGCCAGGAAACGCCGGAGGCGTTTCGGCCGAAGGCCAGACATTAGACAATGCTTTGGATTGATTATGAATTATGGACATCTCGTACATTATAAACGAACTGGGCGAAGACAGAGAAAACTATTTCAATGCCGTAGCTCCGCCGATCATCCAGACGAGCAATTTCCGGGTGGAAAAGGTCGATCAGCTGAAAGCCCTGTTCGAAGATGAATACAGCGGCTATCTGTATAGCCGGGGCCTTAATCCCACGGTGGAGATCCTTCGGCGGAAGCTGGCCGCGCTCGACGGTGCGGAAGACTGTCTCGTTTTCAACAGCGGGGCCGCCGCCATTTTTGCCGCCGTGCTCGCGAATGTAAAGGCGGGGGATCATATCGTATCGGTCAGCAAGCCCTATACCTGGGCTCAGCGGATGTTCGATGTTATCCTTCCGCGGTTTGGCGTAACCACCACTTATATCGACGGGACCAGGATCGAGAACTTTGAACGGGCCATTCTCCCGGCTACCAGCGTGATCTACCTGGAATCGCCTAATTCCTGGGATTATAAGCTGCAGGACCTGGCAGCTGTCGCGGAGCTTGCCCGGGCGGAAGGGATCGTAACGATCATCGACAACAGCTATTGTACACCGCTGTATCAGCGGCCGATCGGTCTGGGCATCGATATCAGCATGCAGACCGCCACCAAATATATCGGCGGGCATAGCGACACGGTCGGCGGGGTGCTCACCGGTAGCGGGGAAAGCATGAAGAAGATCTTCGACAGTGAGTACCTGAATATCGGCAGCGGTATCCAGCCTTTCAATGCGTGGCTCCTGATAAGGGGTTTGCGGACGCTTCCGGCCCGGCTGGAGCGCATCTCCCGGACGACGCGGGAGGTCGTGGAATGGCTGAAAGCCCACGCCCGGGTAGAGGGTGTGCTCTTCCCGCTGGATTCGACATTTCCGCAATATGAGCTCGCCTCCCGTCAGATGCAAGGGGCCTGCGGATTGCTGAGTTTCTATGTGGAGGCGGAAAGCCGCGCCGAAATAGTCCGGTTCTGCGAATCGCTCCGGCATATATTCATGGCGGTCAGCTGGGGCGGGCATGAATCCCTGATCCTACCTAAATGTGCGGGGCTGACGGCGGACGAATTTGACGCAGGTAACCCGGAACACAGGATGTTGCGTCTCTATACCGGGTTGGAAGACGCCGCTTATATAATAGATGATCTGGGGCAGGCGTTCGATTCGGCCTGGTGAAAAAATATTATAAATTTGCCCTATGAGAATGAAAAAACTGCTGCTTTTACCATTTATACCTTTAATCCTGACATTTACCGCATTCGCCCAGGACAAATGGGATCTCAAAAGATGTGTTGAATACGCCGTCGCCAATAATATTTCCATCAAGCAGGCCGATGTCCAGGCCAGGCTGGCCAAGCTCACGTTTGATCAAAGCAGGCTCAACCAGATCCCCACGCTTGGGGTCGGGGGCACCATCGGTATCAATTCGGGACATACACTTAATCAATCCACTTATACGCTGAGCACCCAGACCTACCTGTACAATAGCGTGGCCGCTCAGGCCAGCGTCACCGTCTTCAACGGGTTCAATATCCAGCGGACCATCGACGCGAACCGTTATGGCTGGCAAGCCCTGCTGCAGAGCACCGAGAAGCTTAGGAACGATATTTCACTCAATGTCGCCAACGCCTATCTATCTGTGCTCCTCGATGACCAGACTGCGGAAACAGCCAGGCTCAAACTAAAGCTCTCGCAGGATCAGCTCCAGCTTACCCGCAAGCAAGTGGAAGCCGGGACCCTGCCCGAACTGAACGGTGCAGAGCTCGAATCGCAGGTTGCCCAGGATAGCTCGACCTATATCTCCGACAAGAGCAATACCATCCAGGCTCTTCTGACTCTAAAGGCTTATATGGCCCTGGACGCCTCCGCTCCGTTCGAAGTAGATACACCGCCGGTGGATCAGATACCTGTCGAGCCGCTGGCTGACCTCCAGCCCGACGCCGTCTATGCACTCGCGTTAACACATCAGCCGCTGCAAAAGTTTGACGCCCTGAATATCCAGTCGTATCAGGAATTGGTCCGAGCTGCAAAGGGCGCCATGTATCCCACCGTATCGCTGGGGGGCAGCCTGACCAGCTACTATCTGAATACGCCGCAGGCGACCTATGTTCCGTATACCATTATCGATACGGTAGGGCATGTGGTAGGGACAAATGCACCAGTGGTCGGCGAGGGCCAGGGGTATAATATTCTCAATAGCAAGGTCGGCTATTTCAAGCAGCTGAATCAATACTTCTCCCAGAGCGTAGGCTTTACCGTCAATATCCCAATCTTCAACCAGGGCGTTCTCCGGACCAACTATAACAAATCGAAGCTCAATCTTCAATACCAGGAATTGACCCGGGACCAGGATAATCTGACGCTTAAAAACAATATCTACCAGGCCTACGCGCTGGCCGTGGCGGCGCTGGAAAAATTCGAGGCTCAGAAGATCACCCTGGCCCAGACACAGAAAAGCTTCGATTATGCGCAGAAACGATACAATATCGGCATGAGCAATACGATCGATTACCTGACCAATCAAAATAATTATTTTAACGCCCGGGTCAATCTCCTCTACGACCAGTATGACTACGTCTTCAAGATGAAAGTGCTGGAATATTATAAGGGGATGGGCATAAGGCTATAATAGAATAGAATAACCTATAATACACATGAATAAGCTGCTTCTCAGGATTGTGATAGTCGTTGTACTTATTATCGTTTTACTGGTCGTGGCAAAGAGCTCCGGCTGGATAGGCAAAGCGGACGGCACCAAAGTAACCGCGGAAAAGGTTACCCGGCGGAATATAACGGAGGTCGTTACCGCCAGCGGGAAGATCTACCCCGAGAAAGAGGTCAAGATCAGCCCCGATATCTCCGGGGAGGTGGTGGAGCTTGGTGTCAGCCAGGAAGGAGACAGTGTGCATAAAGGCCAGGAGCTCGCCAAGATCTACGCGGATATTTATACCAACCAGCGAAACCAGGCGGCAGCCCAGATGGACCAGCAGCAGGCGATGGTTTCCAACATCAGAGAGACCTTACCGGGGCTGAAAGCCACGATGGAAAACGATAAAAAGGCGCTCGACCGCGAACAGCAGCTCCTCGATCAACATGTGGTTTCCCGGTCCGAATTCGAAACGGCGCAGTCTGCCTATCTCACCGCGCAGGCAAACTATCAGGCGGCGCTCCAAAATGTGCAAGGCAATATTGCCGGGGTTGCCAGCGCTAAAGCCAACCTGGACATTGCCGCCAAGAACCTCAGCCGCACGACAGTCGTTTCGCCGATTGACGGGGTTGTCTCGCTCCTCAGCATTAAAAAAGGCGAACGGGTAGTGGGCAATTCCATGATGGCGGGCACCGAGATGATGAGGGTCGCGGATATGAGCAAGATCGAAGCGATCGTAGATGTAGGCGAGAACGATATTCCAAAGGTGCAGCTGGGGGACACGGCGCTGATCACCGTGGATGCATACAACAACCGCAAATTCCAGGGTATCGTGACCCAGATCGCCAGCAGCGTGACGACTACGACGGGTTCAACGACCACGGTGTCCACCAATGACGTCACCAATTACAAAGTGCATATCCGGCTTTCGCCGGCCTCGTATAAAGAACTTATGGATCCGCGCCGCCCCCGGCATTTCCCCTTCCGTCCGGGGATGAGCGCCAGCGCCGATATTCAGACCCGCACCCATTCCAATGTGCTGTCCATCCCGATCAATGCGGTCGCGACGCGGGAAAAGAATACGGATAATGCCGTGGTCGGGAATACCGATGCGTCGGACAATTCCGACAATTCCAACAACGGCGGCAATGGCGATAACAAAGGTGACAACAAGAGCGATACCAGATCGACTTCCGGTGACCTGGATGAAGTAGCGTTTATCGTGATGGCGGGCGACACTGTTAAAAAGGTCAAAGTGCTTACAGACATCCAGGATATCAACTATATCGAAATTAAGGATGGGTTGAAAGAGGGCGATCAGGTGGTCACGGGTCCTTACAGCGTGGTCAGCAAGACCATGAAAAGCGGGGTGCGGATCAAGGTTGTGCCCAAGGACAAGTTGTTCGAAGGGAATAAGAATTAAAATCGATCTACGATGCGTTTTGGAGTGATAGGCGGCGGCAGCTGGGCTACCGCATTGGCAAAGATCCTTACCGATAACGGCAATGCGATCCAATGGTGGATCAGAAACGAGGCCATCATCAGGCATTTGAAGGCCCGTCATCATAATCCGCAATATCTTTCTTCCGTGCATTTCGATACCGGGTTGTTATCCCTTAGCGCGAACGTATCGGAGGTGATAGCCGCTTCCGATTGCCTGGTCATGGCGGTGCCGTCCGCCTATATGGCTGCTACGCTCGATGGCGTGGACCGGGCAGCCTTCCGCGGAAAAAAGGTTGTTTCCGCCATCAAAGGCATCCTTCCGGATCATAACCTGCTATTAAATGAGTGGCTCGACCGGGAGTTTGGTGGCATTCCAGCCGATTATTTTACCGTGATGGGTCCCTGCCATGCCGAGGAGGTTGCGGCGGAGAAGCTGTCGTACCTTACTTTCTCCGGTCTGGATGAAGACGCAACCCGGGAGATAGCGGGTTGTTTCACAACGGAATATCTTAATACCGTCGTTAACCGGGACGTCTATGGGGTCCAGTTCGCGGCTATCCTCAAGAATATCTATGCGTTGGGAGCGGGTATCGCACACGGGCTGGAATATGGGGATAATTTTCTCAGTGTATTGATTGCCAATTGTGCTGACGAGATGGCCGGGTTCCTTCGCAAGGTAGGCATTCATAATATAGAAGTGGGCGTTCATACGCCGCTGGAAGGGGTGTCGCACCGGAAAAGCGCCAATTATGCCGCTTCTGTTTATCTGGGCGACCTCCTGGTGACCTGTTACTCGCTCTACAGCCGCAATAGGACCTTCGGCAATATGATCGGAAAAGGCTATTCGGTCAGGGCTGCGCAGCTCGAATTGAACATGGTCGCGGAGGGATACAATGCCAGTAAGTGTATTTATTTGAAAAACAAGGAGATAAAAGCGGAGATGCCCATTGCCGAAATGATCTACCGGATTTTATGGGAAAATGTTAATGCGGGGGTAGGAATGAAACAAATTGAGCCGTACCTTGTCTAATAGATAGGAGGCCGTAGGTCTCCCGGCCGGCAGGCCGAAAACGAAAACGAATTATATGCCTCTCTCCTACCAGGGATTCGGACCAATGGCCATCATTGCGATGGTGCTCATCCTCTCAGCGGTGCAGGCGATCAATTATCTCCGGGCCAGGCATCACCGATAAGGCATCGCCGATGAGGCACAGCCGATAAGGCACAGCCACGACTAAAATCACCGAACATCGAAGTAGCGGTCGACATACCGGACGCAACTGCTATCGTTCTTCTTGCTATAGATGTCCAGGCCGATCCGGTAGTTACCCGGAGGCAGTTCCGCCGTCGAAACGATGGAGACGAATCCGCAACTGTCCAGGTCTTTACGCGACAACAGATCTGAGGTGAAGCCCTGGGTAGCATATCGCCCGGTAGGCAGCTCATAGGTGCCGGCGGCGGATTTCGCCAGCACGCGGACGATATTGTCGGTGTTGTCGTATTGTTCCCGGATGGCCCAGCCCGCTATCCGGATAAGACCTGCATGCTCGCGGATGTACTCCACGCTGTCGCGGATGGAATCGCTGCAGACGCCGAAGGTTGGTTGAAGTATGGGCTTGAGCGGGATATTGCCGTTCGTCACACGCTGGAGCTCAAGGCTGTCTTGCCGACGCCGGGCTGCCGATTTCTCCCCCAAAGAATACCAGGTATTGATCATCGTTATTTTTGGCCGGTACCCGCGCTGCGCGGTCGGCTCGAGGCGAACCGAGTCTACGTCTTCATTCAGCTGTCCGTCCGACAACAAAAACAGCTGGAATTCAGAGGTCGAGTTGACGTATTTATTCAGGACTATGCCATCTTCGATTATCGGCTTCAGCGCCCTGAAATTGCGAACTTCGCCGTCTTTGAGCGTATAGACCATCAAAAGAGCAGGAGGCTGATAGACAAGGCTGTGAATTTTTCCCCGCCAGTCACGTTCGATAATGAAACGGGTGAACAGCATTCCCGGGCCTTTTTCGACAGGGATATTTTTTCCCATCTCCGTCTGTATGGTATCTTCCTTTACTTTTATCATTGCGCGGGGGGTCTCTTCTTTCCGGAGCAATAGCTGGTCCTTCACCATGCCTTCCGGTTTGTAATTGGCCAGCAGCGCCAGTTTTAGCCTGCCTTCATCCATCCATTCAAAACGATCGTTGTTGTTGTCGAGCGTAAAGAAAACGTAGTCGGGAGCCCGGGGCGACATATACCGGTTGTAGTTGAGATCGTCGAGATATTTGTCGTAAGCGACATAGGATTGCGCTACGGGCCGCGGAGCATACCGGAGCCCGTTGAAATAGAGCAGCGAGACCTCGATGGGTATTATGTCCGCCGCGTGATCGCCTACTTCTTCTTTAAAAACATTGGGAAGGGAGGTCAGGCTATCCATCCTGGCCTTTGCCCTGTCATAATCACGAAGGCCCGTGAAATAAGCGCCGAGGTTACCTGCTTTGGTCGCGATCAGTTTGAAATTCACCAGCGTTCGCATTTCGCCGGGGAACGCGCTACCCGGTATGATCATCAGGGATATGGCATCGATGCCGAGCAAGGTCCAACAGAAGATGGCAACGACTTTTTTCCCCAGGTCAGGAGAGGTAAAGACATAGAGGAAGAAGACCAGCGGGCCGGCCATCTCGAAGAACTGAAAGATATGGGCATCGGCCCTTACGAACCCGTTCTTGTACCAGATGAACATTCCTGCTGCGACGAGCAAATAAGTAACAGCGGTATCCAGCTGCGACCAAAATCGCTTGCCGGTAATCGCTTTGACAAGGACGAAACCATAACAGGCGAACCAAACGAGGAGGAAGAGGCCCGCGCACCCGAGAGCCTTCTTTGCCAGTATTTCACTCATCGGCATGTACATGGCGTCTTCATAATCCCGGAGGAGGTGGATGGTGGCCTTGACATAGTCCGGAAGATTGGTATGGAGCAGCCAGGCGCTCAGGAACAGTGCGGCTATGAAGGATGCCAAAAAAATGGCGTAGGTTTTCCAGGTCATTTTTCTTACCACCAGGGCGTAATGAACCACCATCAGGAGGAGGCTGATGTTGATCAGCCCGGAATTCACTTTTATATAAAAAGTAAGGAGCGCCAATATGGCGGAATGCACCAGGTATATCTTCTTATCCGGTCGGGAGATAAAGCTGATAAGGAATAAAAAAAGCAGGAACTGGTACCAGGTTTCCATTTCCCACCGTTGGCCGATGAGGATGCAACAGAAAAGAAAAAGGACGGGACCCGGACGAAAGTGTTGCCGGATAAAGCCACTGAATGCTATAAACAGCACATATGCATAATAAATGTCCGAAAGCAGATAGACGTATTTGTTGAGCACGACGGGATACCGGAGGCGGAGGACAGCCAGGGGTCCATAGGTGTAAACGAAGTCTTGCCCGAATTTCAAATGGTATTTCATCGCGAGATGGATAGCGACCTCCCAGGAGCCGTCGATGCCGGTCAGGGGTAGCGTATAGAAACAGGCGGGAAAAAGAAGGAAGACGAAAAATCCGGCGAGAAAGTAGATCAAAAAGGTTCTTCGTTTAGGAGAAAGGGTCCCTTTATTTAGCATTATTGCTTTGGTTTGAGCCTAAAAATAGGAAAAATTGCTAACTTCGCCCGCCAAAGCGCCGGACCCAAAATCCTATCAATCCTGTACATGCATATAGAAAAAAATATCCTTATAACCGGCGGCGCCGGATTTGTAGGTTCCTCCATCGCAATCTATATTAAGAAAAAGTACCCGCATTACACCGTAACCTGTCTCGACAATCTCAAGCGACGAGGGTCGGAGCTTAACCTTCCGCGGCTTGCCGCCCTTGGTATCCGGTTCGTCCACGGGGATATTCGCAACAGGGAGGATCTTTATCCGTTCGAGGCCGGATTGACGACGATCATCGAAGCTTCGGCCGAGCCCTCCGTACTGGCCGGGATCGGCAATGCGCCGGATTACCTGGTCAATACGAACCTGATGGGTACGATCAATTGTCTGTACCTGGCGGCTAAAGTACGGGCGGACCTCATTTTTATTTCCACGAGCAGGGTATACCCGATCGCTAAAATAGAGGACATACAATTTTCCGAGAATGATACGCGTTTCATAGTTTCAAATCAACAGAAGCTAAAGGGGGTCAGTGAAAAAGGTATCGCAGAAGACTTCCCGATCGAAGGGTCCCGGAGTTTGTACGGCGCCACCAAATTGTGTTCGGAGTTCCTGGTCCAGGAATTCCATACTTTTTATAACGTCCGGACCGTCATCAACCGGTGCGGGGTCATAACCGGGCCCTGGCAGATGGGAAAGGTAGATCAGGGCGTGATCGTCCTATGGGTAGCGAGACATTTCTGGAAACAGGATCTTGCCTACTTCGGTTATGGCGGGAAAGGAAAGCAGGTCAGGGACATTCTGCACGTCGAAGATCTTTGCAGGCTCATCGATTACCAGTTGCAGCATCCTGACGAGATGAACGGCAGGTTGTTCAATGTCGGCGGAGGTGTGGAGACCTCAGTTTCCCTCAGGGAGCTGACGGCTATTTGCGAGCGGATAACGGGGAATACGGTTGCCATCCGGGAAGTGAAGGAGGACCGGGCTGCAGATATCCGACTCTATATAACGGACAATTCCACCATTACCGCGGCAACGGATTGGAAGCCCCTGATCTCCGTAACTCAGATCGTGACCGACATTTATCATTGGATAAAAGATAACGAAGCATTGCTAAAACCAATTCTAGCAGGATAACCAGATATTCCATGAACATTGCAATCATTACGGGCTCGGCCGGCCTCATCGGCAGTGAAGCGGTAAAGTTTTTTTCCGATAAATTCGATGTGGTCGTCGGCATCGACAATAACCTGCGACAATATTTCTTTGGCAAAGAGGGGTCCAGTGACTGGAACCGGCATAGGTTAGAAAAGGGCTTCCCGAACTATCGCCACTATGGCGCCGATATCAGGGACCTGGGCGCGCTGGAAGCCATTTTCGCCGAATACAACAAGGACATCCGGCTCGTCCTCCATACGGCGGCACAGCCCAGTCACGACTGGGCCGCAAAGGAGCCTTTCACTGACTTCACGGTGAATGCCAACGGCACGTTGAATATGCTGGAAATGACCAGGAAATATTGCCACGATGCGGTCTTTATCTTCACTTCCACCAATAAGGTATATGGTGACACACCAAACAGGCTGCCCCTGGTCGAGTTGGCGACGCGATGGGAGATAGACGAACGTCATCCTTATTATGCCAGAGGGATCGACGAGGAGATGAGCATCGATCAAACAAAGCATTCTCTTTTCGGGGCCTCCAAGGTAGCAGCGGATGTCCTTGTACAGGAATATGGCAGGTATTTCGGGATGAAGACCGGTACTTTCCGGGGCGGCTGCCTTACAGGTCCCAACCATTCGGGGGCGAAGCTGCACGGATTCCTTTCTTATCTGATGAAATGCGCCATCACGGGAGATCAATACACCATTTACGGTTATAAGGGCAAGCAGGTCCGTGACAATATCCACAGCTATGACTTGGTAAACATGTTCTGGCATTTTTACCTTCAGCCAAGGCCCGGCGAGGTCTACAATGCCGGCGGCGGGAGGCATTCGAATTGCTCCATGCTGGAAGCCATCGCCATTTGCGAATCCATAACTGGGAATAAAATGAACTATATTTACAGTGAGGACAACCGGATAGGAGACCATATCTGGTGGATCAGCGATGTGTACAGGTTCAAAACGCATTACCCTGGATGGAACTGGAAATACGACCTGACCGACATCCTCACGCAGATCAACGAGGCTACGTTGTCACGCGTTGCCCAATAAATCTGGCCACAGGCCCAAGGGCCGCAAAAACCGACCACAGGCCGGTTGGCCCCAAAAACCAATTTCTTATGACCTTAAGTGTTGTCATTCCCGCCCACAACGAAGAAGGCTCTATAGAAGCCAGCGTCAGGGCGATCCACACGGAGCTCGTACAAAAGGAGATCCCGCACCAGATACTGGTTGTCAACGATCATTCGAAAGACAGGACGGAAGAGATCCTCCGCGGATTGCGGGCGGAGCTGCCTGGCGTGGATTATATCAACAACCCCGGTCCCGGCGGGTTCGGTAATGCCGTGACGGTGGGTCTGGATAATTTCTCGGGGGATTGCGTGGCCGTCATGATGGGTGATCTGTCGGATTCACCCGCGGACCTCGTCAGATTTTATAACAAGATGCAGGAAGGCTACGATTGCGTCTTCGGAAGCCGCTTCATGAAGGGCGGCAAAACGTTTGATTATCCGAAATTGAAGCTGATCATCAACCGGATGGCAAATAAAATCGTTCAGCTGTCACTCGGCCTGCGGTACAATGACACGACCAATGCCTTCAAACTCTACCGGCGGGAGACCATCGAGGGGCTAAAGCCTTTTCTAGCCCATCATTTCAATCTGACATTGGAACTACCGCTCAAGGCGATTGTAAGAGGATACACCTATGCCGTCTTGCCTAATTCCTGGACTAACCGGAAGGCGGGAGTGTCAAAGCTAAAGATCAGGGAAATGGGCAGCCGGTACTTCTTTATCCTGCTTTACTGTCTGATAGAAAAATTCTTCTCCCGCGGGGACTATCACAAGAAACACGTTCCTGCTCTGTCTGCGCACGACCCTTCTCCCGCCCCGCCGCCCGCGGGCCCTCCTGCCGACCTGCTTCGTTCCCCTGCAGCACCTTCCGCCGGCTCCTCAACTGCCCTCTTTCTTGGCAATCACGAGGAATTGCTTACCTAGAATTCGCCAGGCCAGCGGTGACGACAGATAGGTCCGCACCAGGAACCTGCTTACCGGTATGCCTCCGCGGAACGACAATGGCAGGAACCGGGGATAGATGTTTTCGATGGCGAATCCCGCTCCATAAAGGTGTTCCGCCAGACCCAGCTCGGTTAGGATGACCGTATGGTCGGCAAAATCGAAATAGGACCGGAATGTGTACCTGAAATTTGGGCCCATGATGGCGATGGATCCGCCCGGCCTGAGGCATTTATACATTTTCTCCAGCAGGGCAGCCACTTCTTCCTGGGAGTTAAGGTGCTCAAGGAAATTGGAGATGAATACCGCATCGAAATGATTGTCGGGCAATTCCACTTTAAAGATGTCGCCTACGACCAGCCGGACATCCGGGGCGGCATATTTCTTTATGAAATAGTCATTGAGGTCGACGGCCCATTTCTCCTTGCTTGCTATGGCGTTGATCAGCTCACATTTCCCGGCGGCGGGATCCAAAATGGATTCCGGGCGGCCCAATTTCTGATAGATAAAATTTGCGATCTCTTCCCAGGTGACCTTTTTTTTGGCTTCATCGATACCCCGGAAGCGGTATTCATATATCCTGTCGAAGTTCATAAACCGGTTTGTTTGAACGCAAATATGGTATATTTTTTACCTTATGCCATGAATAAATCCGCAGTTATCCGATCTGCCAGCAGCTTCCCTTGCGAAGTGAGAAATACCCGATCTTCCATCATAACGGCCTTTCCTTCCAAAACATATCGTCCAATTTTTTTGATTATTTCCTGAGCTGACTGTTCTCCAAATCGGTTCTTAATATGGTGAAAATCAAGGCCATCCATCGTCCGAAGTGAGACCATAATATATTCGTTTAACTGTTGGATGCCGGTCAGCACTTCGCGATCCGCGACGGGTAGTTCCTCATTGGCCAGTATGCTAACATATCGGGCGTTGTTGGAGATATTCCATTGTCTTGATTCCCCGTCGAAGGAGTGGGCGGAAGGCCCGAGCCCGAGGTAAGGTCGTCCCTGCCAGTATGACGAGTTATGACGGCTGCGGTGGCCGGGCAGGGCGAAATTGGAGATCTCGTAATGATCATAGCCGGAATGGCTCATCCAGTCCATCAGCAGCAGCAACTGCCGGGCCTGGTCATCGGAGTTTACGTCCGCCCGTTTGTGCTGGCGGATCAGTTGATCCAGGGCGGTCCGGGGTTCGACGGTAAGGGCATAACAGGACAGGTGTGGGATCTGCAAACGGATGGCCGTTTCGACGTTTCTTTGCCAGTGGTCATCCGACAAGGTGGGACCGCCATAGATAAGGTCGATACTGATATTGTCCAGCCCCTGATCCCGGGCCAGGCGAATGGCGTCAGCAGCCTGGGCAGCATCGTGCGCCCGGTTCATCCATCGCAGGTCATCGTCAAAAAAAGACTGGATGCCGATGCTCAGCCGGTTGATCCCGGCGATGCGCCACGCGATCAGGCGTTGTCTGTCCGTCAGGTCGTCGGGGTTGGCTTCGAGGGTGATCTCCGCGTCGGGCCGGAGGTCAAAGAGTTCCCTGATCTTGTCCAGGATGGCGTTCAGGTCCGCCGGATCAAGCAGGGACGGAGTGCCGCCGCCGAAATATACTGTCTCTATTGTATCGGCGCCGAGATAATCGGACCGGCGCTCCATTTCCTTCAATAAAGCAGGGACAAAATCGTTCATACCCTGTAAAGACGTGGAAAAATGAAAGTTACAGTAGTGACAGGCCTGCCTGCAAAAGGGGATATGGAGATAGATGCCTGCCATTCGGATCGTTCAATCCGCAAAATTAGTCAACGGCTGCTGCTATTGGGACTTTTTTTCCTGCCTTGCTTTGGCTGGGCGCAATATACGCTCCATATTAATCCTGTCGATAAAGATTCGGCCGCTATCAGCAGGCAGTTCGGGCTTATTACTGCTTTCCGGTCCCGGGAGCAATGTCAGCAGTACCTCTCCAATCTGCTACCGCTTCTCCAGGGAAAGGGGTATGTGGCAGCGTCCATCGACAGCGTCGTGTATGCAGAAAAAGAAGCCAGTATTCGGTTATACGTTGGCGATCCGTGGCGCTGGGCCAAGGTGGACACGCGATATGCCGATCCCACGTTGCTCGCAGCTGTAGCGTGGACTGGAAGATCGTTTGATAGTCGTCCTATGGACATGCGCGTATTCCGCTACCGGCAGCAATTGATGCTCGATTACCTCGAAAACAATGGATATCCCTTTGCCAAAGTGGGTTTGGACAGCGTTACGCTCCGGGATTCCGGGGACGTGTCCGCGGTGCTCAGGATAGACAAGGGGCCCCTCTATAAGATCGACAGCATCCGCATCTTCGGGAATGCCAGGATATCCCATGAATTCCTCCAGCGGTACCTGAATATTCCGAATGGGAGCATTTACCGCAAGGAGAGGCTCCAGATCATCAGCAAAAAGATCCTCGAGCTCCCGTATGTCCAGGAGCAGCAGCCCTGGAGCCTCACGATGCTGGCGGATGGTTCCGTGATCAACCTGTATCTCAAACCGAAAAAGAGCAGCCAGATCGATGCGCTGGTCGGGTTCCTGCCCAGTGACAATCCGGCGTTGGGGAATAAGGTGGTTGTGACGGGTGAAGCGACTGTAAATCTTCAAAACACGCTCGGCAATGGGGAGACGATGAAGCTCGACTGGCAGCAGCTACAGCCCGGATCGCCCCGGCTGGACTTAGTGTACCAGCAGCCGTTTATTTTCAACTCGCCGTTCGGGCTGAATACGTCATTCGATCTATACAAGCAAGACTCGACCTATATCAATATCAATTTTATCATAGGCGCGCAGTATACTTTCTCGGCGAATCAGAACGGTTCTGTTTTTCTGCAGCTGGCGTCCTCCAATCTCCTGTTTGTGGACACGCCTGCGGTGATTGCGAGCCATACGCTTCCGCCCGAAGCGGATATCAGTTCCATCAGCCTCGGGGTCACCTATACTTTCAATAACACCAACTACCGCTTCAATCCGCGGCGGGGCAATGAATTTAATTTCCTCGGATCGGCAGGGACCAAGACGGTCCATCAGAATTCCACGATCGTCGGGCTCACCGACCCATCCGACAGCGGCTTCAAATTCCAAAGTCTATACGACACGGTCAGGCTGCATTCCTTTCAGTTCCTTGTCCGGGTCGACGCAGCCCATTATTTCCCGATCGGCCGGGCGGCTACGCTCAAGTTGGGGTTCAACGCCGGCATATACAGCAGCCCCAATACATATCGGAACGATCTTTTTTTGATCGGAGGGTATAAGTTGTTGCGCGGATTTGACGAGGCAAGTATATTGGCGTCTGAATATGCGGTTGGCACCTTGGAGTACCGGTATCTGACCGGGTTGAATTCCTATCTGTTCACCTTCGTGGATGCAGGGTGGGCGATGAATAATGTTGCGGACTATAACCTGAACAGCGTGTATGTGGGTACCGGGGTCGGGATGGCATTCGAGACCAAGGCAGGGATCTTCAATATGTCGTTGGCAGCGGGGAGGACGAGTGAATTGCCATTCGATTTTCATGCGACGAAAATTCATATTGGGTACGTTAGCTTTTTTTAACTTTGTAAGAATCATGAGAACGTCCATTATCCTGCTAACCCTTGTGCTCATCTTCAATCAACTATGGGCGCAGACCGATTCAACTGCGCCGCCGCCGAAGGCGGCTCCTGTCCAGGTGCAGGATTCGACCATCCGTCCTATTCCCCATCCCATCCGGGTCATGAGCCATCGGGATTCCGTCCGGCGGGATTCGATCAGGCATGCCCGTCGGGACTCGATCAACCGGCTCCGGCGGGATTCGGCCGCCAGGCTTCAGCGGGATTCGGCCGAGCGGCTCAGATCGGATTCGGCGATCGGGATGCTGAGGGATTCGGGCGCGTCGGCAATGGCTCTTCATGCGGACACGGCAAGCAGGCGGGACAGCGCGAAACTCCGGGACAGTCCGGCGATCCGTGCTGCACCGAACCGTCCGCCCCCCGCTGCGGCTGACACGGGTCCTCCTGTTGAGATCCATCGGGCTAATTCGAAGGACACTTTCTTTTATCTCATCGTTGCGATCCTGTTTTATTTCGCGTCGATCCGCATTTTCTTCGAGAAATACTTCAATAACCTGATGACCCTCTTCTTTCGGGTATCACTCCGGCAGCAGCAGATCCGGGAGCAGGTGTTGCAGGCGCCGCTGCCTTCGCTGCTGCTGAATATCCTTTTCGTCATCTCGGCGGGGCTCTATGCCTGTTTCCTGCTGCACTACTCCCGGTGGGGCGCCGGGGTCAACTTCTGGGTCCTCTATCTGTACTGTATGGCCTTGCTTGCGGCGATCTACCTGGTCAAGTTCGTGGTCTTGAAATTTATCGGCTGGGTATTCTCCATCTCCAGGGCGACGGATATTTATATTTTTATCGTCTTTTTGGTGAACAAGATGCTGGGAATTTTCCTGCTTCCCTTCTTGATCGTGATCATTTTTTCGGCGGAAGAATGGCGCCAAGTTTTTATAACTATATCATTAGCAATGATATTCGTGCTTTGGGGGTATCGGATACTGGCGTCCTACCGACCTATAAGAAATGAAATAAAACTAACACCGTTTTACTTTTTTTTGTACCTTTGCGCCTTCGAAGTAGCACCGCTACTGTTGATTTACAAGGTGTTATTGACATATTTGGAAAAAGTGTATTAAATTTGCAAAACCGGATGAGTCCGGATCCTGAGGGGCACACACAATGACTAAGAACGAGGATAAGAAAAAGATTTTAATCACTCAACCCAGACCTGAAACCGACAAGTCGCCGTATTTCGAGCTAGCCAAAAAGTACGACGTCGAGTTGGCTTTTCATCCTTTCATCCGCCTGGAACCGATTGCCTGCAAGGATTTCCGCAAGCAAAAGATCGATATCGCCCAGTACACGGCTGTTATTTTCACCAGCCGGAATGCGATCGATCATTTCTTCCGAATCTGCGAGGAGATGAAGATCAGTATTTCCCAGGACACGAAATATTTCTGTATCACGGAGGCGGTGGCGTTATATCTCCAGAAGTTCATCCTTTATCGCAAGCGTAAGGTATTCTATGGCGCGGATGGACTGAACAAGAGCATGTTCGACGTGATCAACAAGCATAAGGAGAACGAGAAGTTCCTCTATCCCTGTTCGGAGAACCAGCAGGACAATGAGATCATCAACTGGCTCAAACAGAATAATTGCGGGTTTGTCACCCCTTTCATGTACCGGACGATCAGCAACGATGTAAAGGAAATCCTCAACCAGAGCGAATACGATATTATCTGCTTTTTCACCCCCAGCGGCGTCAGGAGTCTCTTTGACAACTTGCCGAAGTTCAAGCAGAACGGCACCAAGATCGGCGCGTTTGGAAGCAATACTTCCCGGGCCGTGGAAGAGGCCGGGCTTACACTGGATATCAAAGCTCCCCTGCCTCAGGCCCCTTCGATGGTGTCCGCGCTGGAGAAA
>DASZJO010000153.1:0-26425 GCA_035948015.1 Puia sp. | reverse complement strand
CAGTCAGCGGTGGAAGGGGGTGCCCTTCTTTTTGCGGACGGGAAAATCGATGCCGCGGCAGTCGTCGGTGATCATGGTCCAGTTCAAAGATAGCCCGCATAAGATCTTCAAGGATGATTCGGTTCCAAACCGCCTGGTGATCAGTATTCAGCCCGAGCTCGAGATCAAGTTGGGGTTCGAGAGCAAAGTGCCGGGTCTGGATATGAAGCTGGTGACCCAGGATATGGACTTCCTATATACCGAAAACTATTCGCAGTCGTTGCCGGAAGCTTACGAGACCTTGTTGCTGGATGTGTTGGACGGAGATGCGACGTCGTTTATGCGTACGGACCAGATAGAGATGGCCTGGAAGATCGTGATGCCGATATTGAATGCGTGGAAGAAGTCACCGGGCAAGCTGCTGGAATTCTATCCGGCGGGGAGCTGGGGGCCGGCGGCGGCGGACAAGCTGCTGAAGCCGTTTGCGAAAGAATGGTATAAGCTGGAGACCCATCCGAAGGTGTTACAGAATATGGCGAGCATAGAATAAAAGGGGGCGATCTCGCGGTGATCGACTTATGACGTAAATTACGGGATAAAATTTAGCTACGATGTTACGCCATTTTTATCTCCCGATTGTCTTCTTTTCATTCCTGGTGCTCTTAGCTTTTGCGGGCAGGGACCGGCGATCCGATGGGGGATGGGTATCCCTCTTTAACGGCAAAGACCTTTCCGGCTGGGACACGTACCTGGCGCCGCCGACTGACAGCAATGGGAGGAGGACCAGCGACCAGCCGGTTGGATTGAACAATGATCCCCGGCATGTCTTTACGGTGGTGACAGATGGCGGGGAGAATGTCATCCGGATCTCGGGTGAAGGGACGGGGGCGGTCATTACACAAAAAAGTTATTCCGACTATCATCTTCAACTGATGTTTCGCTGGGGGACGCTGCAGTGGGGCGCTAAAAAGCGCAAGAAAAAGGACAGCGGCCTGCTGTATCATTCCGTCGGCCCTTACGGCGCCGATGGGGGCGCCTGGATGCGGTCCCATGAGTTCCAGGTGCAGGAAGGGGATGTCGGAGAATACTGGGGTTGTGCCGGCGGGATGGCGGATATCCCGGCCGTGAAGAGGACTGACAGCGGATATGAGTATGACCCCGGCGGACAATTGTACACTTTTTCGGTATATAATGCAATGGGAAGGCACTGTTACAAGCGCGGCGATGCGGAGCATCCTACG
The DNA here is from genome assembly GCA_035948015.1 of Puia sp. Classification (GTDB taxonomy): domain Bacteria; phylum Bacteroidota; class Bacteroidia; order Chitinophagales; family Chitinophagaceae; genus Puia. Next base: position 25,205 of record DASZJO010000153.1, on the reverse strand, counting down.
GGGGAATGGAATACGCTGGACCTTTATTGCCATGGCGATACCAGCGTGCACGTCGTCAACGGCCGGGTCATGATGGTCCTGTATCATCTCGCGCAATCGGATAACGGGAAGGTATCCTCCCTTTCCAGCGGCAGGATACAACTACAGTCCGAGGGGGCAGAAGTATTCTACAAGCAGATCAGGATCCAGCCCATTTCAAGGGTCCCGGCGGATATTCTTACCTCAAACCGTCAATAACATGAAGTGTCTATTGCTTCCCTGCCTATTCCTGTTTGCCAATGGGGTGATGCGAGCGCAATCGGGATCGGTAATGCCGTTGATCCAGAACATCACCTCCCGTGAAATCGTCAGCCTGGACGGCCCATGGAACTATATCGTCGATCCTTATGAGAATGGCTACTACGATTACCGGCATATGCCGTATGACGAGAGCCCTTCCGGTAAGGGCGGGTTCTATGACAACAGGAAGGCGACGGACCCATCGCAGCTGATTGAATATGATTTTGACGGTTCGCCTACACTCGCGGTGCCCGGTGACTGGAATTCCCAGGATAACAAGCTGCTCTACTATGAAGGGACCGTGTGGTATAAAAGGAATTTTCGGGTGACACCTCAGCAGGGCCGGCGCTATTTTCTTTATTTCGGCGCTGTAAATTATGAAGCGCATGTCTATCTCAACGGTAAGAAGCTGGGCACTCATAAGGGCGGGTTCACCCCATTTCAATTCGAAGTGACCGGTCAACTGAATGACGGAGACAATTTTGTGGTTGTCAAGGCGGACAATACGCGGAAAAAAGATGAGATCCCGACGGTCAATACCGACTGGTGGAATTACGGCGGCATTACACGCGATGTGCTGCTTGCATCGACGCCCGCCACCTTCATTGCAGACTACAAGGTGCAACTGGCGAAGAACGACCCGGGCAGGATAGATGGATTTGTGCAATTGAAGGGGCCATCGATGTCGCAGGAGGTCACGGTGGAGATACCGGCGGTTGGGATGCATTGGACCGTGCGGACCGATTCGACAGGCAGGGCGGTCTTTACCGTTCCGGTGAAGAAACTAATGTACTGGTCGCCGGAGCACCCGCAGCTGTATGAGGTGACCTTGCGGTGTGCGGCCGATGAAGTAAAAGACCGAATAGGCTTCCGCACCATACAGGTAAAGGGACAGGACCTGCTGCTGAACGGCCAACGGGAATTTTTACGCGGCATCTCGCTGCACGATGAGGACCCCTTCATCCCGGGCCGCAACCGGTCGGAAGGCGACCTTCGGATGCTCCTCAACATGGCCAGGGAACTAAACTGTAATTATGTGCGGCTGGCGCATTACCCCCATAACGAGACGATGCTGCGACTGGCGGATGAAATGGGCATTATGGTATGGGCGGAGGTGCCCGTCTACTGGACGATCTCCTGGGACAATGCAGATACTTACCGGAATGCCGATCAGCAGCTGACGGACCTGATCACCCGTGACAAAAACAGGGCTGCCGTCATCATCTGGTCTATCGGTAATGAGACTCCGCTAAGCGAACCCCGGCTGGCTTTCATGAGCCGGCTGGCGGCCAGGGCCCACGGGCTGGATAGTACCCGGCTGGTATCGGCCGCGCTGGAAGTCCACCGTAAAGGCAACGAGATCATTGTCGACGACCCGCTGGGAGAAAAGCTGGACCTTGTCAGCTTTAATGAATATGCCGGCTGGTATGGAAGTGACAAACCGGAGGATCTGGCCAATTATCATTTCTCCATCAAATATGACCGGCCGGTGATCATCACGGAATTCGGCGGCGATGCACTGGCAGGTTTCCACGCCGACTCGGCTACCCGGTGGAGTGAGGAATATCAGGCGCGGTTGTACCGATACCAATTGCAGATGCTGCAGCGCATAGGAGCGTTGAGGGGCATGACGCCATGGATACTCGTTGACTTCCGGTCGCCGCGGCGGCAGCATCCCGTCTACGAAAACTTTTGGAATCGAAAGGGGCTGTATTCAGCGACGGGCCAAAAGAAGGAGGCATTCTTCGTGCTGAAAGAATTCTATGACGAAGTCGAAAGAAAATACAACCATGGATTATAAAATGGAAGCGGCTGCGGCTATGACCGGATTATTATGACTAAGAGGACTTACGTTACATATGTGGTCGTCCTGGGGCTGCTGTCGGCGATCGGCCCTTTTTCCATCGACATGTACCTGCCGGGGTTTGAGGATATTGCTGCGAGCCTGCACACGACGGCGGCGGTGGTGACGTTGTCGTTGTCGAGTTATTTTATCGGCATCTCGGTGGGGCAGCTCCTGTATGGGCCGTTGCTCGACCGGTATGGGCGAAAAAAGCCCTTGTATGCGGGGTTGGCCCTCTATATCGTGGCGACGTTCATTTGCATGCAGGCGAAGGATATCCACACGCTGATCGTTCTGCGGTTCATCCAGGCGCTGGGCAGCTGTGCGGCGCAGGTGGGGGCGATGGCGATGGTGAGGGACCTTTTCGGGCCGGAGGACAGCGCAAAAGTGTTTTCGTTGATCCTGCTGGTAATCGGTGCGTCGCCGATGATCGCGCCTACAGCCGGCGGGTATATCGTCACGATCTGGAGCTGGCGGATCGTATTCCTGGTGCTGCTCATCCTTGGGGTATTGATCACGTTGCTGACGATTTTCCTGTTGCCCGAGAGTTATCCGCCGGATAAGCAGTTCTCGTTGAAGCCGCTGCCGATCCTGCGGAATTTCCTTGCGGTGATGCGGGTCAGGCAGTTCGTCGTCTATGTGCTGGTGGAGGCATTTGCGTTTGCGGGGTTGTTTGCGTATGTGTCCGGGTCGCCGCTGGTCTTTATGGGATATTTTCATCTGGATAAGCGAACATACGGGTGGGTATTTGCGTTCCTGTCGGTGGCTTTTATCGTGTTAAGTCAACTGAATACGTTGTTACTGCGCACATATAAAAGTGAGCAGATCGTACGGGTCTCGCTGGTGGGGCAGGTGGTGGTCGCGGTGCTGTTCCTGACCGGGAATCTGGCGGGATGGTTTGGACTGGGGTATACGATCTTGTTCCTCTTCCTTTTTCTGACTTGTCTGGGGTTCACCTATCCCAATGCGGCGGCCTTGTCGCTCGCGCCGTTCAGCAAGAATGCGGGTACTGCATCTGCGCTGCTGGGGTTCTTTCAACTGGGAGTGGGGACGCTGGCGTCGGTAGCCGTAAGCGTGTTCAGTAATGGAACGGCAACGCCGATGGTGGCGGTGATCGCGGTGTCGTCGGTGCTGGCAGTGATGGTGTTGGTATTGGGTCAGGGCAGCTTAGCGACCAGGCTTTCGGGCAAGGACTTGAGTACGCGATAGATGATCTTCCATTTCCAGCCGGGGACGATGATAAAGCGATTGCCGGCGTTGACGACGGCTTTGGCGATAAAGGCGGGCTGCATGAGGAGGTTGCGGGGGAGATCGAGGTGGGCCGTCAGTTTGCTGTCAATATAACCAGCGACGATGGCGTTGACGAAGATATGTCGGGGGAAGAGATATTGGCGGAGACCGGCCAGATAGGTGGTAAAGGCGGCCTTGGTGCTGCCGTAGATGAAATTGCTCTTTCTCCCGCGGACGCCGGAGAGGGAGGACAGCCCAATGATGCGTTGCAGATTTGAGTTGTCTTTATCCATGACGATGCGGTTCAGGATGGAGACGGCGCCGGCGTAGAGGACCTGTATCATGCGGAAGCTGCCGTCCCAGTCGGCAAGGGCCTGATCGTTGGTGACCTGGAAGCCCGCGGCATAGAGGACGATATGGGGTTTGGCGGGCAGGGCGGCGAGGAAGGCGCCGTGGGTATCGAATGAGGTGGCATCGAAGTAACGGATGTCGATGAGTTTTTTTGGGAGGCTGTTTGTTGTGGCGAAGGTTTCCAGCGCCGCTGTGCTACGGGAGGCGGCGATGACGTAGTAGCCTTTGCTTATGTATAGTCGTATACATTCTTTTGCCACATCCGAATTGGCGCCGAGGATGAGAACTGTCTTTGGCATTGTCATGGCCTAAAATTAGAGTGGGAATTGTTATTTTTGCAAAAAGAATATTATGAGTCTTGCAGACAAGCTGTTCAATATGAAAAACGAGAAAGCGGAGGCCAACATGAAGGCCGGACAGGAATTCCTGGAGAAGAACAAAAATAAACCGGGGATAGTGGCACTGCCGAGCGGCCTGCAATACGAGATCCTCGTCGAAGGTTCAGGTCCGCGGCCAGTGGCGACGAATAAGGTAACCTGCCACTATCATGGGACGCTGATCGACGGGACGGTGTTCGACAGTTCGGTCCGGCGCGGGCAGCCGGCAACGTTCCCGTTGAATGGAGTGATCAAGGGCTGGACTGAAGGAGTGCAGCTCATGCCTGCGGGCAGTAAGTGGCGCTTCTATATTCCGCCGCATCTGGCCTATGGGGACAGGCAGGTGAGCGCGCAGATCGGGCCCAACAGCACGTTAGTCTTCGATGTGGAGTTGATCTCTTTTAGCTGAGAGTTGCCCCGATCCCTTAGCTGATACGGTTGAAGACGTTCATGGTGTCGTATACGACGACCTTTTCCCAGAGATGGCTGTAATTCTTCACGAAATCCAGGTGAATTTGGTGTTGTTGGTAGGATGCCTGTGAATGGAGGTCACTGAAGAACATCAATTCGGAGACTTGCCAGGAGGCGTCCACGACGTCTCTTTTTTCTGTGTTGGCGAGGATGCCGACATAGAGTTCCTTTATCAGGGGGATGCCCGCCAGGGTTTTAAGGCCGGCCACAAGTTTATCCCGGTCTTCAGTGGAGGCGGGATCCTTCAGCCAGAAGAAAACGTGATGCACGATGGGCGGGCGTTGGGCATCGGCGGGGATCATCCCGAGGGCCGGACTGCTACTCAGGACGGCGCCTGCTGCTGCCGCGCCTGTGCCGATGAAGGTTCGACGATTGGATTTTTTCATAATGGTAAAGGTAATTCGGTGTTCAGAAAAAAAAAATTATCTTTCTGCACGAACCGGGCGGTGCCCGGGCAACATTCAAAACAAAAAATGCTGGCTTATGAAAGGTTACCGGATGCTTTCGAAATGGTTGGGTTGTGTGTGTATTGTTTGCTTTTCTGTCGGGACTCAGGCACAGACGATCCAGCGTAATGTTCCGGATGCCGCGGTGGATTACGCGCGTCTTTCCCGGATCGACACCCTGATCAAAAGTTATATCGACAAAGGCTGGGTGAATGGAGTGGTGACGCTGGTGATCCACGACAACCACGTGGTTCAATATAAAGGTTATGGTTATGCGGACCGGGAGGCAGGGAAAGTAATGCGGCCGGATGATCTGTTCAGGATCGCAAGTCAAACCAAGGCGATCGTAAGTGCAGGGCTGATGCGGCTTTGGGAGCAGGGAAAGTTCTATCTGGATGAACCCATCTCGGATATCCTGCCGGCCTTTCAGCGTCCGGTCGTACTGGATAAGTTCAATTCGGCCGATAGCAGCTATACGACTGTCCCGGCCATGCGGGAGATCACTTTCCGCGATCTGCTGACGCATACTTCCGGCCTCGACTATCCGGGGATAGGAAGCGGGTCGATGAAGGCAATCTATGCGAAGGCGGGGATCCCTTCGGGGCTTGGGGTGGTTGACAATGATCTGCGGGAAAGGATGGAGGCATTGGCAAAACTGCCGCTGGTCCATCAGCCGGGCGAGAAATGGACCTATGGATTGAGCGTCGATCTGATTGGCTGTCTGATCGAAGTGATGAGCGGGATGAACCTGGAAGACTACCTGCGGGAGACGATCTTTCGGCCGCTTGGGATGAAGGATACCTATTTCAATGTCCCTGCGGACCGGGCAGGACGCCTGGTGACCGTCTATACGGAGGACTCCTTGCACCATGTGGTGCGCTGGACAAAGGAGAGGACGACGATCGATCCGAATTACCCGCTGGTGCATAAGCGTTACTTTTCCGGCGGGGCGGGATTGACGTCGACAGCCTGGGACTATGCGATCTTCCTCCAGATGATGCTGAACGGCGGGCGGTATAACGGGGTACAGATCCTGGCGCCCCGAACGGTTCAACTCATGACCAGCGGACAGTTGCCGTTTCTCTTTAACGGGTCGGATAATTTCGGCCTTGGCTTTGGACTCACCAGCGAGCAGTCTGCGGCAAGAGGGGTAAGAAATGCGGGGTCATTCGAATGGGGCGGCTACTTCGGAACGACGTACTGGGCGGATCCAAAGGCCAAACTGGTATGTTTGGTGATGACGCAGCAGACGCCGAACAGTCATGCGGACCTGGAAGGAAGGGTGGAGCAGGTCATTTATCAAAGTTTTGTGAAGTAATATAACGCATGGCACTATTTTCAGCATTTGGCAAGGCGGCGGCGGGACAGCGGCTCGATCGGATGCGGCGGTCGCCTAATTATAAGGGAGACCGGTTTGTGAACCTGGTACCCACGGATGTAATGTTGAAGGGTACTTCCTTTATCAAGATGTTAAGAGAGTATCGGAACCGGCCGGCGGATACGGCGCCGGCAATGCGGGTGCCGTCTATGAAGACGGATCTGCGGTCGCTGCCTGATGAAGGGGTATGGATTGTATGGTTCGGCCATTCGTCCTATCTTTTGAAGGTCGAAGGGGTGACGATACTTGTCGATCCGGTGTTCAGCGGGAATGCGGCGCCGGTGTCCTTCCTTGCCAAGGCGTTTGAGGGGACAGATGCGTATGGAGTGGAGGCGATGCCGGAGATAGACGTGCTGTTGCTGACGCATGACCACTATGATCATTTGGATTATAAGACCGTGAAGGCTTTGGCGCCCAAAGTCGGTCGGGTTTGCACGTCATTGGGTGTAGGGGCGCACCTTGAGTTGTGGGGGGTCCCGGCGGAGAAGATCGTGGAACTGGATTGGTGGGAGAGTTGGGGTTTTGGGGATGACGATTGGGGCAGAGTTGATGGTGCGGCGAGTGCATTAACGTTGATGGCGGCGCCGGCGAGGCATTTTTCAGGGCGGAGCTTTAAGCGGGCTGGAACGTTGTGGTCATCATTCGTATTGAAGGGAAGGGGTCATTCGCTGTATTTGGGCGGGGATTCCGGATATGAGCGGCATTTCAGGGAGATCGGGGAGCGGTGCGGTCCTTTCGAACTGGCAATACTGGAATGTGGTCAATATGGAAAGAACTGGCCGTATATTCATATGATGCCGGAGCAGACGGTGCAGGCCGCAGTGGATTTGGGTGCGGCGGCGCTGATGCCGGTGCATTGGGGGAAGTTCACGCTGGCGTTGCATCCGTGGAATGAGCCGGTGCGGCGGCTGGTGGCCGCTTTCGCTAAAGGTACCGCCTTCGCTGAGGCTTCGGTGGCCGGGGGCCAAACGGCGTTAAGGCTGGCCACGCCGATGATCGGTCAACCGGTGCTGATAGGTGGGCCTTACCCTGACGCCTGCTGGTGGGATATTTCGTAATCGCGCGAAAACATGTGAATACTGTAACATATTCCAAATTTCGTATAACAACTCTTCTGCATAAAGAGGGTAGTTTTAAATTATGAAAGTATTCCTGATCGTTCTGCTCATTGCCGCCATCGGGGTGGGAGGCTGGTATGTTATATCGCAGTATCAGTCAGCAAACCAACCTGTTTCGGCTAAGACCACTGTTACCGACACCATGCTGATCGTCAAAGATTCAATTATCAATGCAGCCAGCTTTGACAGTGTTCCCTCCGGGTTTTACCAGGGAATGCTGCCGTGTAAAAATTGTGAAGGCATCCAGCGGACGATCCTTTTCTCCGCCGATGATCAATATAAAATGGAAGAGTTAGACTGGGGCAAAGGAACTTTGGCAAAAAAGACAGCAGGAACCTGGGAGAAGGAAAAAGGGAGGTTCGTCCTTTCTATGAACGACAAGGTAGTGGCTAAATACAAGTTGGTTAAGGACAGCCTGATCAATATAGAAAATAACGGGACTTATATTCCGGATTCCCTCTCTAAGCAATATGTGCTTTTTAAAAAAAATACCGCGCCGGAGAACCCTTCCTGGAGAAAGAAAAAATCCGAAGGAGTCGATATCGTCGGGAATGGTAACGATCCTTTTTGGAATGTAGAGATAGATAATGAAAAGCTGATCTTGTTCAAGGTGGAGAGTTTTGCGAAACCGGTCATTGTTCCAATTGAGAAGCCTGTGATCACCAAGGATAGCACGGTTTATTCCGTTACGACGGAGGCTGGCAATTTGCTGAGAATTTCAATCTCTTCAAAGTTTTGCAATGATGGGGTAAGCGATCATTTATACGAATATAAAATGACAGTCTGGTACAAAGGGCAAATGTATAAAGGTTGCGCGGTTATCTTGAATCCTGCCAGGGTGGATTAGAAATAGCACTATGGAAAAAAGATTACTTGGAATCATTCTATCTGTCCTTGGCGTTGCGGGACTCATTGTGGCGGGCGTTTATTTCATGAATAGCCATGGGACAAAGGATATAAAGGGAATTATCCTGTTCGGATTATTAGGGGTTATTTTCTTCTCCGCAGGAATCAGCCTGGTCCGCGGTACGAAGGATAAGGAAACATAACTGACCCGATAATGGGCAGTGGCCGTATCGAAAACGGACAATCAGTAGGATTGGGTATAATTAAACAATTGATTGTTAGCTATATAGAAACCGGCATTTTCTTGGAGGCCGTGAGGGGATAAATCCTTCCGCATGCTCAAAAGCTATTTTAAAACGGCTTACCGGTTTTTGCTCAGGAACCGGACATTCAGCTTTATCAACATCTTCGGACTCGCGGCAGGCACGTTGTGCTGTCTTTATATTGTTGTGTATGTCAGGGATCAGTTCAGCTATGACAGGCAGCATCCGGACGCGGCAAATATTTACCGGGTCACGACCGATCTGGTCCTGACGGGTGACAGGCATCATAATGCGACGGCTTCGCCGCCGATCGCGCCGGCTATCCGAAAGGACTTTCCCGAGGTGCTGCAATTTACGCGCGTGGTGGCTACGCTGGGGTTGACGAAGCATTTGCTGAAGTACAAAGAGAAATCGATCTATGAGGATAAGGAATACTATGTGGATTCGACGTTTTTTGACGTCTTCGCTTATCATTTTGTGAAGGGCAGTCCGGCAGGGGTATTGGATAAGCCTTATACGATGGTCCTGTTAAAGCCGGTCGCAGACAAGCTTTTTGGGAATGAAGATCCGATCGGAAAGGTCGTAACGATCCAAGACGGATATGGGAAGCAGGATATCACGGTGACTGGCGTGGTGGATGAGAGCCTGGGGAAGTCACATATCGAGGCGAATCTTTTCCTGACGATGCGTAGCGGCGGGATCGGCGACTATGTACTTCGCAATACGATGTGGGCGGGCAACAATTTTGCGTATGAATATATAAAGCTCAAACCCGGCGCCAGCGCCGCGGCGCTGGAAAACAAGCTGCCGGTTTTTTTGAATAAATACGGCGAGGATCAGCTCAAGGCGCTTGGGATGCAGAAGCAATTGCGCCTGCAGCCGGTGACCGCGATCCACACGTCTTCTGGATACGAAGTAGAATTCGGAAAGACGACCAGCGCCAGCTTTCTTTATCTGTTGCTGCTGATCGCGGTGCTGATCCAGGTCGTCGCGTGTATCAATTTCATGAATCTATCCACGGCGCGGGCGTCGATGCGGGCAAAGGAGGTGGGCGTCCGCAAGGTAATCGGCGCGGGCCGTGGGGCGTTGATCCGGCAGTTCCTTACGGAATCTTTTTTCCTGTCTTTTCTGAGCGTGCTGTTGGCGGTGCCGCTGCTGGCCATCTTGCTGCCGTATCTCAACCAGATCACGCAGGCGGATGTGCCGCTGACGTTGTTCGCGGACTACCGGCTTTGGTTATTGCTTGCCGCAATCACGGTGGTCACGGGGCTTGTCGCGGGCAGCTATCCGGCTTTCTATTTGTCGGCTTTCCAGGTAATGAAGGTACTCAAGGGGAATTTCAGCAACCGGGTTTCGGCTGCGGGTATCCGACGCGGGCTGGTCGTCTTCCAGTTCGTGCTGAGCATCGTACTGATCTCCGGGATCATCGTCATTCACAGTCAGCTTGGCTATATCGAGCATAAGGACCTGGGATTCGACAAGGATCAACGGCTCGTCTTCAGCCTCTATACGGATGAGGCGACGAATAAGATCCCCACATTTATGGGTGATCTGCGCCAGCTGGCGGACGTACGTACGGTCAGCCAGTCGAACTTCTATTTCAGCCAGCTTTCTTTACGGGACCACGGCGTTCATCTGGCGGGCGGGAGGATGGAAACGGCAATTGACGCGGAGAATATGACGGTGGATCAATATTTTGTCAAGACGATGGGGATGAAGCTGCTGGCCGGGCGGGATTTTCTGCCGGGGGATTCTTCACGGAACTTTCCGAATGGCTCCTATACGGGGAAAGTGATCATCAATGAAACGTTGGCGAAACGGCTGGGGCTCGATGTGGCCAAGGCGCCCGGGACGATGATGTACTGGGAGTATCCGCCCGATCCGCAGTCATCGGTTGAGATTGTCGGGGTGGTCAAAGATTTCAATTATAAATCGCTCCGGTCGGATGTCAATCCGTTTATGCTGGTTTGTTCCCCGCTTGACGGCGATCTGTCGAACGTGGTCGTGGCGACAAGCAGCAGCGACTATCAGCGGCTGCTGGGTAAGATCGAGACGATCTGGCGGCATGATTTTGCCGGTGTGCCCTTTGAGTATGCGTTCCTGGATGCGGAAGTGCAGCGGCAATATGAGACGGAGATCACCTTAGGCCGCATCATCAGCTCGTTCACGTTGATGGCGATCGTGATCTCGTGTCTGGGGTTGTTTGGGCTGGCCGCTTTTAGTGCGGAGCAGCGCGTTAAGGAGATCGGGATCAGAAAAGTGTTGGGTGCGGGGGTGCCGGGGCTGGTGGGACTTTTGTCGCAGGATTTTCTGAAGCTGGTCGTCATTTCGCTGTTGATTGCGACGCCGGTGGCGTGGTGGGCGGCGGATAAATGGCTACAGTCTTTTGTGTACCGGGTGCCGTTGAGCTGGTGGATGTTTGGGTTGGCGGGAGTGCTGGCGATCGTGATAGCGCTCGCGACGGTGAGCTTTCAGGCTATCCGGGCGGCGTTGGCGAATCCGATAAAGACTTTGCGTTCGGCGGAGTAGGGCACGGAAAGACATGGATTGCCGCGCGGGTGATCAGAAGTTAAAGCTCGTGCTCAGGCGGAGGCCGAGGGTGGAAATATTGGGGTGGTCGAGGTAGGTGAAGCGTTTGACGAGGTCGAGACGGAGGACGGAGAGGATATTGTAGATACCGACGCTGGCTTCGATATAGGGCTTTCCGCCGAGGGGATATGTTGTCGTCAGGCCATTGGTGGTCGGGAATTTCATTTGGGCGGAGTTGAGGGCGGGATTGTTCTGATCTCGCAGCCCGCCATAGAGGAATTTAGCGGCGACGACCTCACGCAGCTTCAGGCGTTTCAGGCCGGGGACCTTATTGAAAAAAAAGCCGTTGAAGAAATGGTCGATGTCCAGACTGGCGTAATGGTCGCTGACGAATTCGCCGATGTTCATCAGGTTGTAAACATTTTCGTAATAGAAATAAGACTGGTTGCCCGGGGAGATAGTAAGCAAAGGAAAGGGAAGGCTGCCATTCACGTAGCCCGCATCAAGAGTGACGTCGGAGAAGCCGAACGGGGCGATATAGAGGCGTTTGTAGATATCGAAGTGATAGGCGTCGTAGTTGTACTGGCCGCCAAACAAACCCTGGACGCCTTTGGCATATTGCAGCGTGATGATGGGCCAGCGGTTGACTACGTTGGTCCTGCCGGCCTTATTCTGGAAGAATTCTTCGTGCGGCGCCCAACGTAGGGTCAGCGATACTTCCCCGGTCGTGATCTGACGGAGGCTGTCGAAGTGGGCGCTGGCAGGCTCCAGGATATAGTATAGCGAGCCTGCAGGACGTTGCTGCCAGAATTTCATTCCCAGGTTATAGGAAAAGTGACTGCTATATTCATGGATATAGGAGAAGCGGGCGATATGATTATAGAGCCACTTGGAATTATCTCCGCGGGTGAATGAGCTGAAGAAGTTGTTGGCTTGCGAGAAGGCGTTCTCTGCCCCCAGGCTGCGGGTATCGTCAAGCCAGCTGACCTGCAGGTAGTGGAATGGATAGGTATAAATAGATTTATTGTTGAGCGCATAGGAAGCGCTGGCGAAGTATTTCCAGCGTTGGTCCTTGAAGCCGTAAGCGACATAGGATTCGCCGTAGTAGCGTCGCGACAGCCGGGTGCTGGTGCGGGCGCCTAAGCGTAGCCGTTGGCCTTCGACCTGGTTGAAGGTCCAAAAGCTCCCGATAGGGCCGATGTCGACCTTGCCGGCCGATTTGTAACCGGCGGTGAAAGCGGTTGCGTAGTCAAGCAGCCGGTGATAGGAACGCATTTTTAACAGGCTGTCGGTGTTGGCGTAGGTTCTTTCTTCGGAGGCGGTAAGCGGAATGGGTCTGGCGTTGAAGAGGCTATCCTGCGATGCGCGGGCCTGCTGCGCGGTATCGACTACCGGGCCTTTGAAAACGTCATCAGGGAGCGTGCTGTCATCGATCTGGTCGAGTTTGACGATGCGTTCGCCGACCATGCCCAGAGTGCCGGGCACCGCGTTAAAGAGGGCGATCATGTCGGAATTGATGAGGTGGTAGTGGCCGGAGTCGCCCTTTTCAAAATTTTGTTTGACCTGGAATTCGCGGACGAAGTTCAGGTTGATGTGCTGGCTCACGCCTAATTCGACGCGGGTGACCGCATAGTTGTCGTCGAGGTTGATATAGAGGTGGCCGCGGAAAAGCTCGTCTTCGGGATTACGGGGAGTGAAGTACAGCCTGACGATTCGCTGGCCGTCTTCGATGGTAGTATCGCGGATAAAGAACATATAAAAGGTTGGGGCAAGGTCTGCGATGGGGCTTATAAACTGGGTAGTGAAAAGGTCTATCGTATTGTCATAGATATTGATGTTTTCATACAGGTGGTTGATCAGCTGGCTTATCCCTTTCATGTCGATGAACTCGCCGAAGTCGACGGATTTCCGCCCCACGACGATCTTTCTGGCTTTTTCCGGCTTTTTCCGGTAATAGTTATCGGAAAGGACCTCTTCGATGTAAACGGGGACGAGAGATTTTCCGGGCATAAGGGTTGTGTCGCGGTTCTCGAAGAGAAAATGATATTTTTTCAGCACGCGATCGTCGGCGATCAGGTGAGGGATCTTGTCGAGCAGGAGGCGGATCTTCTCATATTGCTTGTAGGAGGTATAGGCGGGTACTTTGGGTCCATTTCGGCCCTTGTTTTCGATCACGCGGCGGATAAGTTCAACGGCAGGGTTGTTCCTGTTCCGGTATTTCCCGGGTTTTGCCTTGATCACAAAATCTTTTAGAATGGTATAGGCGCGCGACATCAGGACGGTCACCGGAGTATCCGGAAGGTCTTCGAGCGGAATGTAGACAGGCTTATAGCCCATGGCGGCAAAGCTGAGCTGGGCGGCATTCCGGTCAGCCTTTATGCTGAATTTTCCTTCGGCGTTGGAGACTACGCCGGAGCGACTATGGCGAACGGTGACGGTAATGTCGATCAGAGGGGCGCGAGAAATCGAGTCCAGAACGGTTCCTGTGATCGTTCTGGTCTGTCCAAAACCGGCTTCGGCGAGGAGCCCGGCAAGCAGGAAAAGAATGATCTGTCGTAATCTGGGAATTGGGTCGCTTTTTTTTATTTGAAATTCGACAAAAAATTGGGGTCAAAAATAATTTTTTGTCTCATCACTATTAATGTCTGCACCTTCCTTCGTCAGGTGCGAACTGGGCGGAGCCCAGTTCGCAAGCACATCTTAAGTTCGGCAATTTAGGTAAATAAGTTGAATTCTACCTTGAATTTGCGCTCCCTCAAAACGCATGAAACGCGGCGTTATTGCGGATATTTACTGATCTTGTGGGTATGGAAATAATAAGGGGAGAATTTACGATATCGACAGGCCGGTCGAAACTGGATCTGCGGTTCATTTATGAATATTTGTCGAAGGAGTCATATTGGGCGCAGGGGATACCTTATGAAAAGGTTGTCGCGGCGGCGGATCATTCGATGAATTTTGGGGTATATCATCTGGAGCGGCAGATCGGGTATGCGAGAATCGTGACGGATTACGCGCGGGTGGCTTATCTGGCGGATGTCTTTGTAGTCGGGAGTTATCGCGGCCGGGGTCTTTCGAAATGGCTGGTGCAGGTGATCATGGCCCATCCGGATCTGCAGGGGCTTCGGCGGTGGATGTTGCATACGCTGGATGCGCATGGGTTGTATGCGCAGTTTGGCTGGGCTGCGCCGGCCAAGCCGGAGACGTATCTGGAAATTTACAATCCGGCGGTGGAATGGTGGGTGGGTGCGGAGCGCAGCTGATTGGTGGGTAGGCTAGGGTTTGTCGGGGGCGGTGATTATTCCGTTGAAGGTGATGGGATCGCGGTTGGTACTCAAGACCTGCAGGCTGGCATAGCCGTCAGAGCTGATGTTGAGCTGCATTTGCTGAATGTCCCGATTGTCCTTCGGCTTGATCACTACGATCCAGCCGTCTTTCTTTCCAGCCGTCAGGGTATAGTCAAATTTTGTCGTGGTGAATTGAAGCCCTCCCTGGGTGGGGTCTATGGGAGCGATATAGGCGCGGCCGAAATAGGGGAGGTTACTGACGATCTTATCTTTCGTGATCTGCAGGGTAAAGATGGTTGTCAGGTGACGGATGGGGCCGTGGAGGGGTTCGGCGATCTGTGCCTGGTAGACGTAGTTCTGCGAGTCGATGAGGGGTTTGACTGATTGGGCGCTGGCGGCCAGCGACGAGGTGATAAGGAGCGGCAGGATGTTGAATAGAAACCGCATTGGATGGGATTTTCTTCTACAAATTTAAAGCTATTTTTGGCGGATGAGCGTTAAGGCAACAAGTTTAACAGATTATGATGCGGTGGTGGTCGGTTCGGGTCCCAACGGGTTGGCGGCGGCTATCCTATTGCAACAAAAAGGATTGTCGGTGCTGGTGCTGGAAGGGAAGTCCACGATCGGAGGCGGGTTGCGGTCGGCGGAACTAACGCTGCCCGGTTACCTCCACGATATCTGCAGTGCGGTTCATCCGCTGGCGGCCGGCTCGCCATTTTTTCAGACGTTGCCGTTGGCTGAGCATGGATTGGAGTTCATCTATCCGCCGGTGGCGGCGGCGCATCCTTTGGAGGGCGATGTGGCGGCGATGTTGATAGGGACGGTGGAAGAGACGGCGGAAAAACTGGGGGGAGATGCGGATGTTTATCGCGGCCTGGTGGGGCCGGTGGTGCGCGATTGGGGCGACCTGGCGCCCGTTCTGCTGGGGCCGTTGCATTTTCCGAAAAACCCGTTGATGCTGGCACGGTTTGGCTTGAAGGGGTTACCGAGTGCGGCGTCGCTGGCTCAGAGGTTCCGTACCCGTGAAGCCAGGGCAATGGTGGCGGGAATGGCGGCGCATGGAATGCTACCGTTGACGAATTGTGCAACGGCGGCGATCGTGCTGGTCTTTCTGGCCACCGGTCATACGAAGGGGTGGCCGATACCAAGGGGCGGATCGATGTCGATAGCGGGTGCATTGGCGGGTTATTTCCTTTCGTTGGGAGGGAAGATCGAGACGGGCGTACCGGTCAGGTCGATGGCGCAACTGCCATCGTCGCGATGTGTGTTATTGGATATGACGCCAAGGCAGCTTTTACAGCTTGGGGGACATCGCTGGTCATCGTTGTACCGGTGGCAGCTGGAGCGGTACCGGTATGGGATGGGGGTGTTCAAGATCGATTGGGCGCTCGCTGAGCCCATTCCATTTTTGGCGGAAGGTTGCCGGCAGGCGGGGACGGTGCATATCGGTGGAGATTTTGAGGAGATTGCGGCTTCGGAGGCGATGACGGCGCGGGGTATGATCGCGGAGCGGCCGTTCGTACTATTGGCGCAGCCGAGTATCTTCGATCCATCGCGGGCGCCGGAGGGCATGCATACGGCGTGGGCGTACTGTCATGTTCCGAATGGATCGCGGGAGGATATGACCGGGCGGATCGAGCGGCAGGTGGAGCGGATGGCTCCCGGGTTCCGGGAGCGGGTGTTGGCCCGGCATGTGTACGATACGGCGCAGATGGAGGAGTACAATCCGAACTATGTCGGCGGGGATATCAATGGGGGGATGATGGATATCCGGCAGTTTTTCACCCGGCCTGCGCTGCGGTGGTCGCCATACCGAACGTCGGAGAAGGGGATCTATATCTGTTCGTCGTCAACGCCGCCCGGCGGCGGAGTACATGGGATGTGCGGGTATCATGCGGCGCGGCGGGCGCTGAAGGATATGTTTGGGATATCCTGAATTTGTTGTATTTTAATTGGGTGGACTTTGGACGATGTGATTTTCGAAGAGGATTGTTTGATCTTACCAACGCCGTCATCAACCAACACTCGATATCATGACACTCCTAGACACAATCAGCAAAGACATCCGGAACTGGTGGCTCTTCCTGCTGAAAGGGCTTTTTCTTCTTGTCGTCGGCATCCTGGTGTTTCGTTACCCGGTGTCCAGCTATGTGGGGCTGAGCATTTGGTTCGGCGCGGCGATCCTGGTTTCCGGTCTCGCGCAGTTGTTCTTTTCACTTACCAACACGAGCATGAAAGGCTGGGGATGGACCCTGGTTTCCGGGATCATCGACCTTATCATCGGGGTCTATCTGCTTACTTACCCGGAACTCACGCTCGTGACCCTTCCGCTATTCGTCGGCTTCTGGTGGCTATTCCGCTCGTTCTATCTCATGGGAATCTCGTTTGACCTGAAAGATGCAAAAATCCGGGATTGGGGTTGGCTATTGGCGGGCAGCGTCCTGCTGTTGATCACCGCGTTGTTTGTACTCGCTTATCCGGCGGCGGGGGCCATAGGCATCATTTCGGTAACCGCGGCCGCTTTTATCATCGGCGGCATTTTGAATGTCGTGCTCGCCTTCAAATTGAAAGGTTTATACCAGGCGGTCCCGCATGCGCATAAATAGCTAAAGGGCAATGATCAGGCCTCAAGGGGCCGGATGCGGCGTTTGCTGTCGCGGTATTTTTCCGCGATGATCTCGCTTATGGGGCGTTGGGAGACTTTGCTTTCCACCCAGGAGACAATGTCCAGATACGCGAAAGCGCGGGCTTCATATCGGTTGCCTTCGAAGCGGCGGATCTTTTCCAGGAATTTTTCGAATTCGGCCTTCATGCTGGAGCGGGAGGTTTGGAAGGAGGTGCGGAGGAAGCGGAACATCTCTTCTTCGACCTTTGTAAGGCGTTCGCGGCGGGCCATGAAGCGGTAGACGGATTTGGTGAGGGATTCCATCAGGTCGAAGTTACCCAATTCATAGTGCGCCATCAGGTGGAGAACGCGGGCGTAGCATTGGAGGTCGTTACGAAGGTCCTGCGTGTCGTTGATGATCCGCTGGAGGTAGTCGATAGAGGTCGCGTAGTCGCCGGCGCCGAAATAGAGGGAGGCGATCTTGTAGTTCAGGACGAGGATGCGATGACGGTCGATGAAGAGGTCGTATTCCGCGAGGTGCTTTTCGATTTCCGGGACCATTCGCAGGCCTTCCATGAATGTGCCTTGCATAAACATCTGGTTGATGCGGGCGGTGGTAATGTACACGAACGATTGGATGCGGAAGTTATCGTTCTCTAAGACCCGGTCGGATTTGGAAAAATCTTCGAATTTCCGCAGGACGGCGTCGAATTTCGCATGGTTGCGGAGGTCAAAGTGGGCATTCAGCAGGTTGTGGAGGGCTTTGATATAGTGACCGGTCTCGACGCGGATCATGAGGGGCTGTTCTTCGAAGAGGTCCAGCCATTTTTGTGAATAGCGATAGTACCGGAGAAAATCCTGGGAGATGAAGGCATACCAGTTATAGCTCTGATAGAGATAGAGGCGTTCGTAGAATCCGGTCTGTTTCCAGGCGTCGGAAGGCAAATGTTCCTTCAGGTATTCACGGACGCGGGCTTCGTCCTTTTGGTTGCGGGCGTGGCCGTTCTTGATATACCAGCTATAGACGAGCAGGGCGAGGTTGGACAGGCGGGCTACCATGCTGATGCGGCCAATCATTTCGACGGATTCGGCAGAAAGTTGTTCAGCCCGCATCTGCATGCTATGGGTGATATGAAGGGTTTCGATTCGCTTCTCGAGGGCAAGGACCTGAACGAGGAAGTTGAACTTCTGGTTGGCTTTGGCTGTTTCCTTCGCCCGGTCAAGCAAACGGAGACTTTGCTGGAACAATCCTTTCTTATAGAGGATGTGGGCGTAGTCGAACATTTCGTTAAGCTGCAGGTCGATGCTGTCGGCGCTTTTCAGCAGGCGGAGGCTGGCGAGGATTTGTTTGTAGAGATGGGTTTTAAGGTTGGACAGCTGAGGTTTTTCGATGCCCGGCAATTTTTTCAGCAAGCTTTTTTCATCATAGTCGTTCAGTTTGTCGAGGGCATCGAATAGTTGGACGATCTTGAGATCCTCTTTGGTGGAGCTGCGTTTGATGTATAGCTTAAAATGCCGTTTTTCTGACTTTTCTAGTGAATGGATCAATTGGAATAAGGTATCCGAAAACCTATTGGCCATAATGAAAGATTATCCTGGAACGCGGAGCCGGCGGACGGATAGTATTTACCGCAAAAATACTGATTTCCAGCCTATTTATTTTCACTTAGGCTAAAATAATACTAAAGTCTCAGTTATCAATGGTTAAAAAACGGCATACGCTGTAGAAAGTGTACAATTGCGGGTGTTGATATCGTTTGTTTTTAGTTATATAAAGTGTAATACGTTTCTCATGTGACTTTTGAGTCCAACAGGGGTTTGTGTCTACAAGGCCCTTGCTGTTTTGAAGAGTCTTCCCGCCAGAGCCAACCTTTAAACCTCTTCCGAAAGTGCTGCTGTCACCATAGTTCCGGCCATCACGGCGCAATCATCATTTCACCACGCAATAAACTCTACATCAAGTGCAATCTTTTTTCTTTATCCGCCATGAAGGCAGGAACGTGAAAGTTGACTTTCAGGATATTTTGTATATCGAAGCCCGAAAGAATTATACCCGGCTGGTGATGGAGGACCGGCCGACGATGATGGTATTGGTGACCTTGAAACAGTGGGAGCGGGTGTTGCCGAGGGAGGTGTTTTGTCGGATCCATCGGGGATACATCGTTTCGATCGGGAAGGTTCAGTCTTTTGACAACAAGTATGTATATCTTACCGGCGAGAAGCTATCGATCGGGGAACAGTATCGGGGGGCGTTGCCGGAAGCGGTGACGATCCTGGTGAATGAGGGGACGCGAAAGGAGGTGTTCCAGGGGTTGGGAATATAACGCTGTATTTTTTTCTTTCTCTTTTCGGCCCTGCACGGGCTGACAATCATTACATTTCAATTTGGTAATTTGCGGGAGCGGCCTTTTCCGGGTGCGGAAGGGGTGCCGTAGCCGTTTAATCGTTTCAATCGACAGATAGACAAGGCTTTATGACAAGTTGAACGGGCGTGCGAGGGAGCATCGCCGGATTTAGGTGGCGGCAGACCGATCAGGCAACCGAATGGAATGATGACGCGTTCTCATTAGGAATCAATCATTGGCAGGTCAGTAAGTAGTCTATTTTGGAAAAACTAATTCAAATAATCGCTGGTTGTGCTCAGCAGGACAGGCATGCCCAAAAGATGCTTTACGATCAGTATTATGGCCTCTGTATCAAGATATCGTTCCGGTATGTGAATACGTACGAGCAGGCGACGGAGGTGGTTCATGATGCTTTTTTGAAAATGTTCCGCAATTTCAGCCGGTTTGAGGTGAGGGACAAGGAGAAGGTAGAGATGTTGCTGATTGGCTGGATACGAAGGGTGGTGATCAATGCCGCGATCGATTACATGCGGCGGGAGATCAATAACACGCAGAGCTACCCGATCCCGGAGCATGTCTGGGAACATAAGGATGATGGACAATCGTCGGATAATTCCGTGCTTTATAAGGAGCTGATCGCATTGGTCAAGGAATTGCCGCCGGCGTACCGGATGGTCTTCAACCTTCACGTGATCGAGGGATATTCGCATCCTGAGATCGCCAAGATGCTGGGGATCACGACGGGCACCTCAAAATCCAACTTATCGAAAGCGAGAGCGCATTTGCAAAAAGCCTTAACCTCCGAAAACTCTGAATTTAGTTATGAAGTACAGTAATGGTGATATGGACGATCTGTTCAGGCGGGCATCCGAAAGATACCCGTTGAAGACGGACAGTGCTGACTGGGATCGATTGGTCAGCGCCCTGGACGGCCTGCCGCCGGCTCCTTCTGATAAGGGGGAGAGACGCAGAAGGCGCGGTTTCTTCTGGTGGTTCCTGCTGCTACCGTTGGCTGGGATTGGTTATTTGACTTTGCAGGAGGGAATGCGGTCTTCTGCAGCCAAGGACAAGGTGGTGGAGCTGCGGCCGTCAGCCGGGAAGGCGACAGACGGGCAGTTGAAAGGAGGGGGCGGGACGGATAAGGGAGTGACGAGCGTGGCGGCAGAAGGAAGTGATGGGTCGGGGAACGGTGTGCAGCGAGTTGGGTCGGGGGGCGGAGTATCCGCGGGCGGTGGAAAAGCCGACAGATCGGCAACCAGGGATATGGGTGTTACGGGGGAAACAAAAGTTCGCAAAATGCGAACTTCAAAGGATAGCGGATCGGTTGGAGGAGGTTTCGGCGGGACATCTAAAGCGGGATTGAGTACTTACGATGCCACAGCGAGTGGTTCAAGCGGAGTAAAAGTTCGCAGTTTGCGAACTCCGGATGGTGCCGGGCGGATAGGTGGGTCGGTGAACGGAAGTTTGGGGACAGGGTCGGCGGATGGAAGGTTGGGGACCGGTGGGTCGGTGAACGGAAGTTTGGGGAGCGAGGGTTCGTTGGTAGCCGCGGCCGGCGGGAACCGTGACCCGATGTTGGCGCTGCTGGATTTGCGCCGGGCGCCGATTGGCGGCGGTTATAAAGTCATGGTGGATGTGGCAGCGCCGGCAGTGCCGGTGGATAGTAGTACCCCGGCAGCCAAAAAACAATCCAAAAAGAGTTCTCATGGGTATATCGGGTTATCCGGGGCTCCGGATTTCAGTACTGTGCGGTTCCAGACGATGAAAGGTATAGGCACCACCTTCGGGGTTCTGCTTGGCTATTCCTTCAATGCCCGGTGGGCGGTGGAATCGGGATTGTACGTCGATCGGAAGAGATACTATACGGCCGGGGAATATTTCAAAAAGTCAATGCCAGCCGGTTATACCTTGCTGAATGCGGACGGGACCTGTTATATGTGGGAGATCCCCGTGAATGTCCGGTACAACCTTTCCACGAGCCCGAGAATGAAGTGGTTTGCAACAGCCGGGCTTTCCACCTACCTGATGACAAGCGAGCAATATACTTATCAGGTTCAGAACAATTGGGTCAGGACGGAAGGCTACTGGAATTTCCACAACCCCTCACGATATTGGTTTTCTATCGTCAATCTGAGCGCCGGGTTTGAACAGCGCGTGGGAAAGATCGGCAACTTGCGTTTGGAGCCTTATGTACGAATACCTCTTTCCGGTATCGGCACGGGAAGCTTGCCTATTTTAAGCGCGGGCGTGAATATCGGGTTCACGCGGCAGCTATGGTGAGAACTATTTAACGGGAAATATTATGCGAAGGAAGCGAACCATCCTGTTGGTCGGGATACTCGTGCTGATACTGATCGCCGCTGCTTGGGCTTATCACCTGTATGTCAAGCCGCATCAGAGTGCGGCCGGTGAGACAGCTGATTTTACGATCAGCGCAGATTCCCTTTATCATCAATACCAGGCGGACGAGCATTCGGCCGACCAGAAATATCTGGGGAAAGTGATCGAAGTGACGGGCAGGCTGGCGGAGATCCAGCACAGCGGCAATTCAGAGATCTGGATCTTGTCGCCGCAGGCAGCCGGCGGAGGCATCAACTGTCAGCTGTTTGCCGGCACAAAGATCGATCCTGAGCCGAAAAGCGGGGATGCCGTAACGGTAAAAGGACGCTGTACGGGCTTTCTCATGGATGTCAATCTGGCCGACTGTGTCCTGCGCAAGCGATGAAATTTCCGGTAATCAAATTAAATATATCAACTATCCATTTATGTTTATGAAGGTGAAGATCTTATTGGCAGTTGCCGTTGCCGGGGCCTTCCTACTCTGGGTTGAAGGTTGCGCAAAGCATAACGCGGTCGACCTCGGCGGCGGAGGCTGCGATACGACAAATGTCAGTTATTCAATGCAGGTCGTTCCCATTTTGCAGAACAATTGTTATGTCTGCCACCGGGGCCCGGGGGCTTCCAGCGGTATCGATTACAGCAGCTATGGCGCCTTCAAGGGCTGGGCCCAGAGCGGTTATGTAGTTGGAGATATTACCGCCGCACCGGGCCACATTCCCATGCCGTATGGCTTACCGCCGCTAGACCAGTGTGAGATCAATACTATTATCGCATGGATCAATCAGGGAACGCAAAACAATTAAACATGATTCAATCTAAGTTATGAAGCTGATCATTTCTGTGGTCTTTTGTCTGGCGATGGTGCGACCGGGCGTTGCCTATTCACAGTTGTATTCGACCAGGTCGGGTTTTATCGGGTTTTACTCCAAAACGGCGCTGGAGGATATCCGGGGCGAGAACAATCAGGTGTATGCGGTTGTCGATGCCGGCAAGAAGAACCTTGCCTTTGCCGCACTGTTGAAAGGGTTCATTTTTCCGAAGGAGCTGATGCAGATACATTTCAATGAGAACTATGTAGAGAGTGACAAATACCCCAAGGCGACCTTCTCCGGCGCGTATACCGGTGATGTGGCGCTGGACAAGGATGGAGTTTATAAGGTCATGGTCAAGGGCAGCCTGACCCTGCATAATGTCACCCGGACCATCGAAACCCCCGCAACGCTCGAGGTTAAAGGAGGGCATCTGCTTGGAGTGGCCGAGTTCAAGCTCAAACCAGAAGACTTCAATATCGGCATTCCTTCAATCGTTCGCGACAAGATCGATAAAGAAATCACTGTTAAAGTAAATATTGACTGTACAAAATAAATATAACTACTATGGCTTCCAGAAAATACCAATTGACCCTTTTGCTCTTTATCCTGGGGCTCTCGGCCTCGGCGCAGGACAGTTCGCTGCTCCACATGCTCAATGACTCGATGGCGGCGCATCCCGGCAAGACCTATGTTATGGGTACGTTCAAGGCCGAGCATATCATCAACCTTCAGACGGTGGAAGGCCCGGCAAGCGGAAATCTCAATTTTGTGATCCAGCACCGGTTCGGGACCTTGAACAGCGGGTCATATAATTTCTTTGGATTGGACAATGCGACCCTCCGGCTTGGACTTGACTACGGGATCACGGACGATCTGTCGGTGGGCGTCGGGCGGAGCTCTTACCTCAAAACATTCGACGGGTATATCAAATATAAATTCCTGAAGCAGACCGAAGGCGGAGGGATGCCGTTTACGGCGGCCGTTGTCGGGACCATTACGGACTTTACGCAAGATATCACGGATGAGGTATTCTTAAATACCGCCGACAGGACGGCCTATTCGGTGGAATTGCTGATCGCCCGGAAGTTCGGTCAGAATTTGTCCTTGCAAGTGTCACCGACCTATCTGCATTACAATTTCGTTCCGACACCGCAGGACAAGAACGACATCTTCGCCATCGGGCTTGGAGGCCGGATGAAGTTCACCAGGCGGATGAGCATCGACGCGGAGTATGATGTAGTGCCAAAGAACCAGATCGTCTCCTATACGGTCCACAATTCCTTTTCGTTGGGCTGGGACATCGAGACCGGCGGGCACGTATTCCAGCTGGTGTTCACCAATTCTCAGAGTATTGTTCCAACGCAGTTCCTGACGCAGACGACAGGCACCTGGGGGAAAGGGGATATTTATTTCGGGTTCAATATCTCGCGGAATTTCAATCTGAAAAAGAAACATTGACGGGATGGCTATTAGCATTGATCCAATTTGAAAAAGACCATAAAAAATATTTTCATTATTCTTCAAAGGCAAGAGAAGGTGTCGCTGATACGGCTTGTTTTGTTCGATGTGGCAATCAGCGTACTTGACATTTGTTTTTTGGCGGCGCTGCTGTATGTGATACATTTTTATACCGAACCCGGTCGTTCAACCCGGATGGGTAATTTCCCTTTCACTGTATTTAATAAATATCCTTTATTGCTCATCGCCGTTTTTTTTATCCTGTATGGCATAAAAAATTTATTGGGCATCCAGGTCTTCCGCATGCAATTCAGGTTCGTGTATGGGGTAGCATCGAGGCTTTCCAAAAATAATCTGACGAACTACCTGCAGGGCAGTTACAAAAATTATGTCGACATTGATTCTTCGGTACATAACCGGAAGATCGGCCAGCAGCCTATTGAGTTTGGTCACTATGTATTGGGTGGATTTCAGCAAATCGCCGGGCAGTCTATATTGATTGTAATAACCATTATTGCCATACTTATTTTTAGTCCGGTCCTGTTCCCGTTACTTGTTGTAATCCTTATGCCGCCTATTGTTCTGACAGGATACCTTATAAAACGAAGATTAAGCGCTATCCGAAAAACGGCAAAGACTGCGAGTGAAAGAACGTTGCAGCATTTGCAGGAGGCGTTGTCTGGTTTTGTCGAAAGCAGCGTGTATGGGAGCAGGGATTTTTTTGTAAAAAGGTACGATACCTATCAATCCAGGTTTAATTATTTCCTTTCGGAGCAATTGGCCATGCAAAATATGCCGTCAAAGCTCATCGAAGTATTTGCGATATTTGGTTTGTTTGTCCTAATTCTTATTAATTTATACACGGCCAATACCAGTGCGATACCGGTCATTACGATCGGCGCTTTCATGGCTGCTTCATACAAGATCATCCCGGGCATTGTTAAAATATTGAACGTTAGCGGCCAAATCGAGACATACGAGTTTACAGTGGATGACCTGTTGCAGAGCCAAGCCGTCGCGGCGGCTGCGAAAGAAGAGCGATCAGGTACCGCGATCACCTCTCTGGAACTGGAAAATGTTTCTTTCGCATACAAGAGGGAATCGGTTTTGGATAATTTTTCTCTTGTCATGGCCAGCGGGGATTTTATCGGGATATCAGGAATATCGGGTAAAGGGAAGACAACCATTATACATTTGCTGCTTGGTTTTTTAGATCCCTGCTCAGGC
>DASZJO010000152.1:0-41043 GCA_035948015.1 Puia sp. | reverse complement strand
ACAACAAAGACCTGGGTACCAAACAAAAAGCGCTTGCCATTAATCTCGACCCCAAGATCTACGGTTCCTTCGCCGAAGTTGGCGCCGGTCAGGACGTGGCCGCCTATTTCTTCAAGGCCGGCGCCTCCTCAGGCACGATCGCCAAAACCATGTCTGCCTACGATATGACCTTTTCCGACGCCATCTACGGTGCCCAGCCAGGTCGCCGGTATGTCAGCGAAGCCCGGCTTAGCGCCATGCTGGAAAAGGAATATGGGCTCCTGATTGAACGGCTGGCGGAAAAACGCGGCGCCCAGACGACCTTCTTCGCCTTTGCCGATACCGTCTCCGCCCTCAACTACCACAAGACCAACGAAGGCCACGGCTGGATGGGCGTCCGCTTCCAGCTCGAACCCAACGGCGCATATAACGACGTCATCATCCACGTCAAACTGCTTGACAACGACGGGGTCCTGCAACAAAACTCCGTTGGAGTGCTTGGTGTCAACCTCCTGTATGCCTGTTTTTACTACTACACCCATCCCAATATCTTCCTCCTGTCCCTGATGGATAACCTTACCAGGGATGCGCTCCAGATCGATATGATCAGGTTCCAGGGCCCGGACTTTACCATGGTCGACAACCGGCTGATGAGCCTGCACCTCGTCAAATACGGATTTTCCGACGCGGCGCTCTTCGGACCCGACGGCAAGAACCAGCAGCCTTCAGAGGTCCTGCATAAAAAACACATCGTGGTTGTCCGCGGCCGCTTCCGGCCCGTCATCAACGTCCATATGGATATGATCCATACCGGGGTAAAACAATTCCTGCAGGAACCAGATGTCGACCATGAAAATGTCGTTGTGATCACCGAGCTGACCCTCCAGGCCCTCAAGGAAAGAGATGCCGACCCGAACGCCGAGATCGATGAGAAGGATTTCCTCGACCGCGTCGATATCCTCTGCGCCTTGGGTCAAACCGTGCTGATCTCCGATTTCCACGAGTACTATAAGCTGGTAGCCTATCTCTCAAAGATCACCCCATTAAAAATGGGCGTTGTCCTCGGCTACCCGAATCTTGAATATATTTTTTCCGAAGAGCACTACCATGACCTCCCGGGCGGGATCCTGGAATCCTTTGCAGCCCTCTTTAGCCGGAACGTCAAACTCTTTATCTATCCGACCTTACGCAACGGCATTATCTACAATTGCCTTCGGTTCAATCCGCCGCCGCACCTCGTAGACCTTTACCGCTACCTGATCGCCAACGACAAGATCGAAGATATCCGGCACTACGAAGAGAAAAACCTGCAGATCCAGACCGACAAGGTGCTGCAAATGATCAAACACAACGAAGAAGGATGGGAAGAATTCGTTCCGGCCGAAGTGGCGGCCATGATAAAGGACAGATGCCTGTTCGGTGTCGTCTGTGAACCGCGAACCGCAGGCGCCGCGGCTGCGGAAAAAGCCACCGTCCCCGTTAAGCCGGCATCCCCACCTTCTCGGTAAGAAGCTTCTTAAGACTTTCCCCAAAATGGCGGTTCCAGCCGCTCTCGCAATTCGCATAACACTCTACCTGCGGCACCAACCCTACATGCGTCATGCTGACCTCTACGCCTTGCGCCAGCGGCTTGATCTCAAAGATCACCGTTGTACCCTTCCATTCCTTTTTATCCTGCACGAATTCAATGTTACAATCGGTCACCAGCCAGGCGACCATCCGTCCGGGCACCAATTCAATAACCTCGAAGTTTACCCAGGTCTTCCCAAACGGCATCGAGAAAAGGTCGTGGACAGCCTCAGCATGCCCGTCGAAACACCTGGCCCACCAGGCCTTTACGTCATTGATGGCGTCAAACGCTTCTTCCGCCGTTACGTCGGCTGTAAAACTGTGATGATAATCCTGCTTTTTCATGATGTTTTATTTTAATTGTTAATGTATGCGCGTGTCATTCGGCTTTACCTCGTGATCACATTTTTGATATCCCAGTTCTGGTTCCTCAGGTCCAGCCCGCCTTCCAGCACCGATTTCAAATTCGCCAGGTAAAAGATCCAGCCCTTGGATTCCCGCACAAAATGCATCCTCACCGATTCTTCATCCGTCGGTAGATTGCTTTCGATCAGCTCACAGATCGTTTCACCGTGCTCCGTATAGATGGAGATGGTGACCGGGAATCCCTTGGAGAATAAGAAGCTGTACAGGTTCTTACCATTTGCCTTCAATACCTTCCCCTTCATGCCGACCTGGTCCGGCGTGTGATGCCAGGAGAGCGCATATTCGTCACCTTCCTGAGCCTGTTCCTCTTTCGACCGTTCCACCCCGTTCCTGTCGATATAAACGAGCTTCCCGATAAACCAGGACTCCATGCCGAGCGGCGTAGTCCATGCCCGGTAGACATTTTCGATCGGGGTCTTGATGTTCACCCGTAACTTGAATTCGCTGAAATCTGCGCCGAGTTGATTTGCCATGTTGTTTATTTTGCTGAAACAAAAATAGCCCTCCCGCCAGGGTAGGGGCATATTGAAAATGGAGAATTCCTAAACTTTCCGAAATTGACTGGGCGGCACCCCAAATCGTCTCTTAAAAAGCACACTGAATGAAAAGGGACTCTCGAATCCGATCGCCTGACACACTTCGTTGATTGTAACCTCTCCACTCTCCAGCAAAGTGGCCGCTCTCCTCAATTTGATATCGATCAGGTATTGATGTGGCGTAATAGAATACACCTGCTTGAACATTCGTAGAAAATGCTGACTGTTCATTGCCGCAACTGCCGCTATCTTCTCCAGGTTGATATCACCTGAATAATTCGCCTCCATCCAGTCCCTGGCCGCGGCGATCCGGCGAAAGATCTCCAGCCGGGTCGATGCCTTGACGGCCTGGATATTCTGCGAGTGCTTGTATGCCTCCTGGTTGCGCATCAAGAGGGATTCAAACATATCCCGGATCTGGCTGTCGGCCTGCAGCGACGCAAAGGACGAACAACTGCTCCCCAGCTCGATCAGGGAAAGCACCGACTGCCGCAGCGCGGCGTCCGAATGCAACCGCTCCAGATAGGAGAAGTCGAATGGAAGACTGTCAAACGGTTTCTCCAGCAACACCTCCCCGCCATAGCTGAGACTGAATTGCACCAGGTCCGGAAGCCGCGAATGAAAGAAGAGCAGCGCCGGCATTACAGCTTTCCCGGTCACCCGTACTTGTAAAGGGCTGCCGCGATTGACGAAAAAGACCTGGCCGTCCCCCACCGGATACCGTGTGCCGTTCACCCTGTATTGGCATTCGCCGCCGGCTGCGACCAGCAACCCGATAGCCGCGGGGAATTCCGGGCACTCATACGGCTGCTGCAGCTCTTCAGCAAAGAGAAAATGATCGGTATAGAAAGGCGGCGTGATCTCATGACTCACATTGAAAGACCGCGGCAAACGCTGGAGATACATGACCGGAATATAGTATTTTTTTGTATGCCTACCGATCGATTAAGGAAGAAAGCGGATAACGAAGATTGTGATTACCAGTCAATTCGATGGCCACCTTGCCGACTGTAATCGGGCTTTCGATGCGCACCGCAATATGATTCGGATCATCCGTTACCCAAACCGTCATCTTTTCCCCGCCTTCGAACATATTGCCTTTAAGGAGGAGCGGCTTGAACTTGATCGTACGGCACTTGCCGTATTTGGTCCGGATGGTTGCTTTTCCAAGATACCGGATGTACAGATGATTGACCCGCCGGTCGAGGAACATATCGAACGGGATCGTATCGTTTGGCTGGTATCTCGCAAAGTCGATATTGCGCGCATAAAAGATCGCGCTGATCACATCCTGTATACAGCTTGGAACGGCATAGGTGCCGGAGTTCGTGATCGCCGTATTGGTCGCTTTATAGAAGGAAACATTCTCAAATGTCTTATACCCCCCTTCGTTCACATTCCGGATAAATTTGTAAGGCTGAAGCGTTGCCGTATCGATATAGGTCTCGTACTTATCCCGCACTTTGAAGAAAAGGTCATGCGTACTCTTGCCTTCCGCCACCACATGGTAGACATTTTTTCCCTGGTATTTCTCGAGCGAAGTATTGAAGGTCGCCTCCCCGCCATTCAGTGACACCCCCGCCAGTACGTAGGAGACCCTGTAGGTGAGCTGTTCCCCGGAGCTGAAAGCCGTATTGCGGATATTCCCGCAGAACTCGCTGAGGGGCGACTCCGGCTCTTGCGGGACCGCTCCCCCGTACCCGTCCCGGGCCACAGAAGGTACAGCCGCCGTCAGCACCGCCAAGCAAGCTGTGATCAATACTCTCATATCTCTCAATATACAACACTCATGCCAGCCAATAAACCACTTTAACTGAATCTTCACGAATCCACCTTCCTGAACCAATCCACCACCGGTTAGCGCCAATTTGATGTAGATTCGCAAATAACACTAAATTGATAATTCCTGCTATGGTCCCCGGCAAAACGAATGTTCTTCTCCGGCAATTTAACGAAACCCTCGAACAATGGATCGGCTGGCTGAACGATTATTCCTTTGCGACCCTCCTCCGCAAACCCCGGCCCGGAGCCTGGTCCCTGGGTCAATTATATATCCATCTTCTCCTCAGCACCGAGCATTTTATCGGGCAGGCGAAGATAGCTGCCAACGCTATCGATCACCGCGACGAGCCCATGCACGAGAATGCCCGGTGGATGTTCGACCAAAATGCCTTTCCGGATCGGATCCTGGAGGGCCCCGATAACGACAGCAATATCCCGCAGCCCAGGAGTAAAGAGGAGATCGTCACCCGGCTGGCCCGAATCAAGGACGATATCAACGGGGATACGGTTGCATTGGCCCTGTCGGGTTCAGGCGGAAAGACCCGCCACCCGGGCCTGCTCTATTTTTCTGCCCCGGAATGGCTGCAATTCGCTGAAATGCACCTGCGTCATCACTACGGGCAACGGCAGCGGATCGAAGAACAACTCGCCAAACAGCCAGACCCGGAAAAAAAATCCTGATTTTCGCGCTACCGGACCGTCACTCGGACCTCAAACTCGTAGCCGGATTCCCCAACGCCGCCCTGATCGACTGGAAACTGACTGTTACTGCAGCAATAAGCAGCACAAGCGCGCCCGCAATCCCAAACAAGGTCCAGGTCACCGTAATCCGATAGGGATAGTTTTCCAACCACTTTCCGGCAACTATCCCGGCCAGCGGCATCGCGATCAGCAGCGCGATCCCGACCAATTGCAAGAAATCCCGCGTCAGGACAAGGACTACCCGGCTAACCGATGCGCCCAGGACCCTGCGGATGCCGATCTCCTTGATACGTCGCTCCGCCGACAAGACGGACAACCCGAATAATCCGATGCTGGAAATAAAAATGGTCAGGATGGATGCATACAGCAGGATGTCGCGCCATTTCGATTCCGTGGCATAGCTGTTCCTGTTGTCCTCCTCCTTATATGAATAGTTCCAGGAGTCCATCGGGAATAGTCGCGCAAACGTACTTTGTACCGCCCTGCTGGCTGCCGTTATCCGCTCCGGCATGATCCGTACATACATCAGTCCGAAAGAATTGGCCGGCTTCATCGTGAACAGTTGCGGCTGAATTAACTTGGTCATCGGCTCGAAATGATAGTCCTTCACCACGCCGATCACCGTGTAGCGTTCATCCACACTTCCGATGAAATCCACCTGCTCTCCGATCGGCTGCCGCCATCCGGCTTGTTTGACAAAGGTCTCGTTCACCAGGATCGAATGCGCCGAATCGCCGGGGAATTCGGCCGAGAAATTCCTTCCCGCGATCACCGGAACTTTTAGCAGCGAGAAATAGCCCGTGTCGATCGTCTCATAGTTGATATTGATCAGCTTCCCGCCTGCGTGGGTCTTAACGGTCTGCCACCAGTATCCTGAATTACTCGCCGCCACGCCTACGATCGCCGGGTTCTTCGCCAGTTCCTGTTTGAACAGTTTGAATTCAGCACGGGTAAGCATCGGCTTATCCACGACCATCAGCCCGGAATCATCATAACCAGGATCTTGCGTTTTCAGGAAGTTGAATTGTTTGTATACCGTCAGCGTAGCAATAATGAGGAAAGAAGACAATGCGAATTGCAGCACTACCAGCCCCTTTTGCAGGTAGCCTTTCCCGCCCAACCGCGTGCGGTTGTACAAGATCTGCACGGGATTGAACCCCGACAACAGCAGCGCCGGATAGAACCCCGCCAGCAATACGGTAAAAATAAATAGCAGGCAATAGCTGACCACGAGCCGGGCATCGAACAGGTAGGAAAGGGCCAGCGCCTTATTTGAAAGCCGGTTGAAGACAGGCAACGCGAGCCAGGCCAGTCCGATGGCCAGCACAAATGCCACCAGGCAAAGCAGGCCCGACTCCCCGAGGAATTGCCCGATCAGTTGGCGGCGCTCACCCCCGATCACCTTGCGGATGCCGATCTCCTTGGCCCTTTTCAGGGACCGCGCAATGGTAAGGTTGATAAAATTGATACACGCGATCAATAGGACAAACAGCGCTATCCCCGAGAGAATATAAGAATACATCGGACTACTGCTGTCGGCCAGCCCGCCATTATCGTGCACAAGCTTGCCCAGGTGGACATCGGTGAGCGGCTGAAGGAAATAGGAGATGCCGATCTCCATTATTCCAAACTTTTCCTTAACCATCTGGATGGATGGCGCTGCATCCCTGAGAAAAACGGCATTCATCCTTTTTTCCACCATGGCTATATCCGCCTTCGGACTCAGGAGGAGAAATGTGCTCAGATTAAAATTGAACCAGTTGGCATTCTTCGCCTCCTCTTCGGCAGTGACTTTGTAAGGCAACAGCACCTCCCACTTCAGGGAAGAATTCTCGGGACACCGTCTCGCCACGCCGGTCACCACATGCGGCTCGAAATCCCCACCTTCCTGGATGAACAGCGTCTTCCCGAGCGCCTCCGACGAACCAAACTCCCTCCTGGCCACATCCTCCGAGATCACCACCGAATTGGGCATGCGCAGCGCCGTAACGGCATCCCCGCCTAGCAGCGGGAATGTGAAGAGCGTGAGGAAGGCTGAATCGACATATTTAACCTCCTGTGACTGGATGCCTGTCCCCAGCCGGACATTGACATAACCGCCCTCGAACCGGGTGAAACCTTCCACCCCCGGCACCCCCGCGGCAAACCGCGGCCCCTGGAAGATGCCGGTGTAGCCGCTGTTATCAGGTTTGCCATCCGGGGTGACATGTCTTCTTGCCACCCGGTACAACCTCTCCGCCTTGGCATGCCAGCGGTCAAAGCTCGTCTCATCCTTGACATAGAGCAGGATCAGCATCACACACGCCAGCCCGAGGCTGAGCCCCGCGATATGAACGATCGAATAGCCGGTATTCCGCCGGAGATTGCGGATGGCGGTGAGGAAATAGTTCCGGAGCATGGGAAGTAGTTTAGTTATCGGATAGACGCGGAGGACCGGAAAAAGGTTGCAGGATTTAAGCTATTTAAATGAGATATCTTTATGCTCTGTCATAACGGCCGCAATTATGAAACTCGATAACAGCACCAGCGCCAATACCGGCATGCTCATCCGCCGGCCGGTCTCCGAAGTCTTCGAAGCCTTTGTCAATCCGGAGATCACGACAAAATTCTGGTTCACCGACAGCACGGGGCCGTTGGAAAAAGGTAAAGAAGTCGAATGGACCTGGAAGATGTACGACGCCATCGGGGTCGTGCTGGTGAAAGAGCTCATTCCCGATCAGTCGATCGAGATCGAATGGGGTCCGAAAGGCGCTCCCCGAAGCCGCGCCGCCTGGACCTTTGAGCCGTTAGATGAACATGCGACCTTCGTCAGTATTGTCGTGGATGGTTTCCCCGGCGACGAAGAGTCGGTGCTTTCTAACCTGATCGGCTCGGTCGGCGGGTTTTGCTGGGTGCTGGCCGGCCTCAAAGCCTGGCTTGAACACGGGATCCGGCTCAACGTCGTTCGCGACCGGTTCCCGAAAGGAAAATGAACAAACACAAACCATGAAATATCTCACCTTCCTTCTTTTGGCTTCAGGTTTCCTGTTCTCTGCCTGCTCTGCCGGCGCCGACAAATCCTCCGATGCTTCGGCTAAAACCGCCGCCGCTCCCCTCAAAGACACCTTAACCTATGCTTATCGTGCCCTGTATTCGTCAGACATTACGGTCCCGGGCGACCCGGTCATCGCCCAGCGGGTATTGACGGTCTGGAAACTGTTCGAGACCGCGCAGATTCAGACGATGAAACCCTATTTCGCCGATTCCGTCCACTATGACGATGCCCACGGGATGCACTTCTACGGCCCGACCGACATGTTGCTCGCGTATGCCAAATCGGACATCGATGCCCTGGATTCCATGCGGTTCGATATCATCATGTGGCAAAGCGCCCATATCAATGACCGGAACGAAGACATGGTCAACATCTGGTCCCGCGAGCGGCGCTATGGCAAGAACCACGGAAAGGCAGACACGGTTTTGATGCAGGAAAACTGGAAAGTGAAGAATGGGAAAGTCATAGCTTTTGATCAATACATCGCTAAAAAATAGCCTACCGCCGCATTCTCCCAGCCCAGAAAGGATTACACATCAATCGTGATCTTCGTCGGCGCCAGCAAGATCACCCTGGTATCCTGGGACTAACGCTTCCATTTTATATTCTTATCCACCCACGCAATAAAATAGTTGATATTCGGCGCATCTGTATGACCACCATCGTGTTGTCTCCACGCCAGCTGGCCGTCCAGCAACCCGGAATTCACCGGCGGCATTTGCTCCGACTGATAGTTATTGGAAACGCCAAGGTCTTTTGCCCCGAGCAGTTTATATACCACTCCCGCCGCAACCGCCGCCATATAGCTCCCCTGGTGGTCCAGCCATTTCGCATCCCCTTGCTCCGGCACCCCATAGCTGATAAAACATAACCTCGGCGCACACAACGCGATCAGCTCATGCGAGTCTACCGGGAGGTCATTCGCCGTTTTCGCTCCAAATACCGCATCCGCAGCGCCATATTTCAGAAAATTTCCTGCCATCCAGTAATATTCGCCACCAGTGAGGCTCTCGACCGCTTCACCCCAATTCCGGCGATTCAGCTTCGCGCCGCCTTCACCGGACGACCCGATCAACCCCATTGCAAACCGGGGCTCGAATGCCAACGTGACCAGCGCGGCTTTACCATACCGCGAGACCCCTTCGATCCCTACATGCTTGCTGTCCACCATCGGCTCATTGGATTCCAGGTAGTCGAGCGCTCTTGCCGCACCCCAGGCCCAGGCCCGCAGCGCACCCCAGTCATCCGGCTTGCGGAACTGCCCTTTGTTTACCAACCCGATGATACCTTTGGTCAACCCCGCGCCATTGTCCGACTGTATACTACCCGGATCGAGCAGGATATAGCCCCAGCCATCGGCTATAAGCTGTTGCGCGGCTGGCGGGTCACCTGCGGGAAGCGCGGCGCGTCCAAACATCATCAGCAGCGGCACCGGCCCCTTGGCGTTAGCCGGCAGCACCAGCGTCATTTTAATCTTAACATCGATCGAAGGAAAGGATGAATTGTCGACATGCCCCTCGAGCTGTTTGGCGATCACGGGCGTAAACCCAAGGAATTCGCGTTCTGCAATCTTCGTCGTCCACGTAACGCCGGGAACATGCGCCGGCACCCGCCCGTAGACTTCCCGTTCAAAATCCTCGACGATCTCCGGTCGTCGCTGATCCCACCACATTGCCGCCGTAGTTGCTTTTTTGCCGTTTTTTGACGTCAGCACATCCGGAAGATTCGGATACGGATTGGCCAGCGCCGTATCATAGTTAGCATGGTTCGGCGCCTTTTCATCCCCGCTCGGCCCGGGGCGCAGGCTTCGGATCCCCAGCAACTTCATCATATTATCATGATCGTCCTGTGCCTGCGCGCAGAGGGCGCCTGCCAGACACAACGCCAATAAAACTTTCCCTTTCATATCGAACAGAAATTATTTCTCCTGGTCAGTACGGAATGGTGATGCAGGCAGCCCTTCTTTGTTGTACAAATTGGCGCCCTCGGGGTTGTCCGCCCAGGCATACCGAACATACAGCGGCGCCGGCACATCCGGACTGGACACGATCACATGATCACCCTCGATCCTTGCATCGGCCCATACAAACTTCTTGTTTGCCCCCGCAATCGCCAACTGCCGCAATTCTCCGCCGCCCTTGACCATCAATCCGCTCCCGATGCCGGTAAAGCTCAGGATGATCTTATTTCCGTCGATTGTCGCAGACTGAAAGATCGGGCCCGAAGCGACAACCGAGCTATCCCCGTAAGCGATCTTCTCCGCGGCCAGCGCCAACCGGTCCCCGACGTCCTTCTTATCCAAGGGGTGGATATCGTTCCATTCCCCCGCATCGATCGTTACCGCCATTCCGGTATTCGGCACCGACAATGCATCCAATTGCGCTTCCCGAAGCTCCGCCCACTGACTCTCGGCCGGGGAATATTGTACTTCCATGAAATTGGGCAATTGTACAAATAAGAACGGGATATCGCCCTCCTTCCACTTTGCGCGCCAGTCGGCGATCAGGGCCGGAAGCAATTTCCGGTACTCGCGCGGGCTGCCGGTATTCGCCTCCCCCTGATACCAGAGGAAGCCCTTGATCCCATAACGGATTGCCGGCGCAACCATGGTGTTGTAAAGGCCGGTGGGTTCGTTTTGGACCGAAAAGGGTGGGGCCGTCTCCCGCCGTGGCGGAAACACCTGACCGACCTTGTATTGCCAGTCCCCACGGATATCAATATGCGTAATACCGTCGGTCAGCTCATATCGCTTATCCGGCACGAACCCGCCTTTGCCGGATGTATTGGTAACCCGCAAGACCAGCAGGTTCTTGCCCTCCTTCAACAACCCTGGCGGAACTTCATATCGCCGCGGTGGGTATTGATAGGTGATATTGCCGACCTTGACGCCGTTTAAATAAGTTTCGTCGGCATCGATGATCCGCCCGACAAAAAGTTTCGCCGGCTTCCCCGCCATCGACGCCGGTACTTCAATCTCTTTCCGGAACCATACGACCCCATTCAATCCCTTCACCCCCTGATCAGCCCAGTAGCCGGGCAACCAGAAGGGGTGCCAGCCAACCGGGATATAGTCAGGCGAATACCATTTTACCGCTTCGATCGAGCCAAGGTCAGGGTGCCGCACCATCCGGCCAGCGTCCCAGTTAATCTCGGAATGAGCCCTGAGATCGTTGATTGAATCCATGAATCTCGCGTTCCGTGGCACATAACCCGGTAAAGGATCAAGCCCCGCCTTACTGATCCAAGCTTGGATGGGGGTCCCCCCTACACTCGAATTGATGATCCCGATTGGAATATGATATTTTTGATATAAATCGCGTGCGAAGAAGTAGGTCCCGGCGCCAAATGCCAGCACATTTGTTGGGTTGGCCTCTTTCCATCCCGAGTGGGGGAGGTCTTTATGTATCCCTTCGACATCAGCCAATGTCGGCACGAAAAAGTTACGGATCTGCGGGAAATCAGCGCCCGCAATATCCTCCGGATATTTCTCCTTCACCCGCTCCATCGGGATCACCATATTCGACTGACCCGAGCAAAACCAGACGTCCCCGACCAGGATATCGTTGACCACTACGTGATTGCTCGCGCGGATGTCCAGCGTATACGGACCGCCGGCTTTCATGGGCGGCAGGCTCACTTCCCAACTGCTATCGGCGCCGGCCCAGGTCTTGTACCTCCGCCCCGCGAATTTCAGCTCAATCTTCTCTGAAGGCGCCGCCCAACCCCAAATCTTCAACGGAATATCCCGCTGCAGGACCATTTTGTCGGCAATCAGTTGCGGAAGCCTGACCTGAGCTGAGGTCCAGCCAACGGAAAAAAGTAAAACAACAAGAAGAACGCGTTTGGACATTATGCTGCAATCGGTTGCATGAAACTACAATTTATTTCTTAGTTTTACTTCCTCATGAAGAAAATCCTTGTCGTGCTGGTCCTGTTCGTCGCCCTTGCCTGCCGCGCCCAGGACAACACCCCCTGGAATCACAAATCCTGCGCCGTCGTCCTTACCTATGACGACGCCATCGACGTCGATATCGACAACGTTCTGCCCGCACTGGATTCCTTAGGTCTCAAAGGCACATTCTATATTATCGGCTCTTCCTCAGTGGTCGCCAACCGGATGGCAGCCTGGCGCAAAGCTGCAGCCGAAGGCCACGAACTCGGCAATCATTCGATGTTCCATCCCTGCGATGCGAGCCTGAAGGGGCGGAGTTGGGTTTCAGCGGACAACGATCTTAGCAAGTATTCCGTACGCAGGGCCGTCAACGAGATCCACCAGACCAATGTCCTCCTAAACGCCATCGACGGGAAAACCCAACGGACCTTTGCCTATCCCTGCGGCGATATGACGATCCATGACACGTTGTTTTATAGCTGGCTGCACAAGGACTTTGTCGCCGCCCGCGGCGTCCGCGGGGCCCTTGATACCCTCGGCAAGATCAACCTCGACGACGTAGACTGCTTCGCCATGAACAACAATACCGCCGACCAGATGATCGCCCTGGTGCGCCGCGCCATGCAGACCCATACCTTGCTGGTCTTTCTCTTTCACGGGGTAGGAGGGGGCCATAACATCAACGTCGGTTTTCGCGAACACAGCGAGCTCCTGCACTTTATCAAGGATCACGAGGCCGACATCTGGGTCGCCCCCATGGTAGACGTCGCGGAATATATCAGGCAGCATCAACACAGAAATTAACCACCCTCTCCGGCCCGCTCCCAATCATCCGCCAATCTCCAATTTTTACTAACTTCGATCCATGACCTTCGGCATCCTCTTAAACTTCCTCCTCCCCGTCTTCCTGATCATCTCGATCGCTTTGCTTGTCTATGCACTGATCACTTTCATCCGCTCCCGCAACGAACATTCACCAAGCCTGCTGCGCAAATCTTTCAAAATCGCCATTCTTCCCTTCCTATATATCCTCGGAGTAGTGGTACCGATAATTTTGATCGACCGGAATAATGTTCGAAAATCAGCGCAACTTGCCGCCGATGCCGTCGGTATCTATCAGTATAACACAACCGACTCTCTACTGATAAACGCAACGCTAAAGTCAGACAAAACCTTCTATCTCCAGGACGGCCCTGCAATATATACCGGCAAATGGGAAATCTATAAGTTCTCTCAGGTCATTACCCTCCAGGATAAAAATCAATCCCAACCATTCGCCGCCACCCTTAGACTGACCTCCGGCAAAGTAACCGCCCTCGTCCTGTCTACGGTCAAGGATTCCATCGTTCTGACAAAAACAGACTAGGAATCGCCACCCCATACCGAAAATCCTTTTCCCGCCCCACTAACGCCGCTTTTCGCCAATTTTCCCGGTTGACCGCAAACTTTTCGGGGTTGCCCGCAACTACCCCTTCGACTCGGAAACGGCATCCTAGTTTTACGGCATGAATAAACTAATACTCCTCTGCTGCGCCGCCCTGGCGCTCACTCAACTGATCGCCCAAGGGCCCCCTCCCGGCAGCCCCGGCGCCTCGGGTCCGCTACACGGCGGCCCCGCCACTGCCCATCTCTTTGGCAAACTCATCGACAGCGCCGGCCACGGAATCGCCCGTGCCTCCGTCATGGTCCTCAGGATCTCCAAAGACCCCGCCACGGGTAAACAGCGCGAAACCTTGCTCAAAGGCGGCAGCAGCCAGAATAACGGTGACTTTTCCGTCGAAGACCTCCCGACGGGCAGCCCGTTGAAGCTCAGTATAACGGCAATAGGCTATACCCCTTTAACGCAAGTCATCACGCTAACTCCGCAGCCCGCCGATAAAGACCTTGGCAACCTGCTGCTGGCGACCGCCGTCAAGGTCATGCAGGAAGCGGTGGTGACAGCCTCAAAGCCAACGATGAGCCTCGATATGGACAAGAAAGTATTCAACGTGTCAAAGGATATCGTGAGCGCTGGCGGAACGGGTCTCGATGTCTTGAAGAACGTACCCAGCGTGAATGTGGATATCGACGGTAATATTACGATGCGGGGCGCTTCGCCACAGATCATGGTCGACGGCAAGCCTACGACGCTGACCCTCGATGAGATCCCCTCGGATGCGATCGAGAGTATCGAAGTCATCTCCAACCCTTCGGCCAAATATGATGCTTCGGGTGGTGGCGCAGGGATCTTGAATATCGTTCTGAAGAAGAACAGGAAGCAAGGCTATAATGGAAGCATCAGAGCAAATGCGGACAGTCATGGTGCAACCGGTCTCGGCGCAGGGCTCAATTTCAGGGAAAATAAGATCAACTTCTCCGCCGATGTCAATTACAGGACGATCCGAGACTGGATGAGCGGGTCTACTGAAAGGACGACGCTAAATGCTTCGCCGGACACCTATATAGGTGAGCAGGAGCTGGACACGACCAAAGGGTATCTGCTCTTCGGTCGGATCGGGTTGGATTACTTTGTATCCAATCGGACAACCTTGTCCCTGACAGGTTTTGCGATGCAACACGCCGCGCATGCTACGTCCGCGATCTCCATTAACACCGACAGCCTCTATCCCGGCGGGACCGTCCATCAATATGGGCAGGAGCATATCACTGCACCCCATACATTCGCGGGCCACGGGTTAACCCTGGGGATGAAACATCTCTTTGCCAAGGATAAGGAGGAATGGACGGCCGATGCCAGCTACTTTTCGGGTAATGCGACCAGCAGCAGCCTTTATGTCACCAATGAATATGGAGATAAGGCGGAAAGCGCCCTTCTCAACAATCAGCTGCAGAAGATAGTTGGCAGCGGGAACGATCAGAACATCATCCTGCAGACCGACCTGACCGATCCCTTGACAAGTAAGATGACGCTCGAGACCGGGCTCCGGGCCGCTATCCAGGACCGGCTCAACATCAATAACAACTACACCTATAATCCGGACTCGGCAGCTTATCTGTTGATACCCTCGGCTGCCAGCAATTACAAAAGCACGAGCGAGGTGTATGCTGCCTATGCAACGCTGAGCAGCAGCATCGGGAAGTT
The DNA here is from genome assembly GCA_035948015.1 of Puia sp. GTDB lineage: Bacteria > Bacteroidota > Bacteroidia > Chitinophagales > Chitinophagaceae > Puia. Next base: position 26,041 of record DASZJO010000152.1, on the reverse strand, counting down.
TACCTACAAGGTCGGTCTAAGGGCAGAGAGCTCCAAATACCACGGCACCCTGTTGAATACCGGGCAGTCCTTTGGCAACCAGTATCCCGTCAGCCTTTTCCCCTCGCTGTTCTTCAGTCAGAAACTCGGCGGCGACCAGGAGTTGCAGCTGAGCTATACGCGCAGGGTGAACCGGCCTAACTTCTTCCAGCTGGTACCTTATACGGATTCATCGAACAAGCTGAACATCACGCGCGGTAACCCCGATCTCGTGCCGGAGTTCACTCAATCCGTCGAGCTATCCTGGCTGAAGAACTTCCCGGGCAGGAACACGGTGATGGGATCGGTCTATTATAAATATACCAATCACCTGATCACAAACTATATCATCGCCGACACGGACTACTCCACGGGCGCCACGACCCTGATCAACACCTTTATCAATGCCAACTCCAGCAGATCGGTGGGTGCGGAGCTGACGACCCAGAACACCCTGACGAAATGGTGGGACCTCTCGGCCAATGTCAATGTCTACCACTCGGAGATCAATGCCGGCAATGAATCGGGCGTCTCCCAGCTCGCGATGTGGAGCTGGTTCGGTAAAGCCAGTACGAATTTCAAGCTGCCTTCGGGTTTTGCGTTGCAGGTGTCCGGCATGTATCAGTCGAAGACCAACCTCCCTGTGAACACTAACAGCAACCAGCCCGGCCCGCCCAGCATCCTATCGCAGAATGCCTCGCAGGGATACATCAGACCGTTCTACGAAGTGGACATGGGCCTGAAGAAGACCTTATTGAATAACAAGATCACGCTTATGCTATCCTTGAACGACATCTTTAAGAGCAGGATCCAGGACCAGTACTCGTACAGCGAATACTTTGTGCAGGACAACCGGCGGATCCGCAACCCGCAGCTGCTGAGGCTCAACTTTACCTACAACTTCGGAAAGGTGGACGCCAGCCTGTTCCACAGGAAGAACAACAATGTGGCAAGTGAAAGCGAATAATATCCTATATTTAGCGCAAGCCGAATCAAGGCAACCAATGACTGAAACAAGGTATAGCCGCAGGTGGGTGATCATCCTCACGCATGTCGCCATATGGGTGATCGTCCTGGCCTTGCCTTACCTGCTGAACAGTCATCACGACGATTCCCGGCCGCAGCAGGCAGGGCACTATGAGAGGCAGCTATTTTACCTCGGCTTCCTTATGAACTTTCTCTGGATCGCCCCTTTTTACCTGAATGCCTATGTGCTGACGCCACGGTTGTTCTTCCGGAAAAAATATGCAGCCTATGTCGCATCGCTGGTGCTGCTATTCGCGGCCATCATGTCGATGGATGCCTTTTTGTTCATCGTTGTCCTTGGCATCCCGCGATCGCACTACAGCTTGCTGAGGGGTAGCGTCTTCCACGGGTCCACCTTTCTCCTGGTCATTGCGATCAGCACCGTTTTCCGGTTGGTAAAGGACAGGATGGCGGTGGACAGGGCGGCGCAGCAGAAGCAGGAAGAGAACCTGAAGACCGAGCTGTCCTTTTTGCGCAGCCAGATCAACCCGCACTTCATCTTCAATATCCTGAACAACCTGGTGGCGTTGGAGCGGATGAAGTCGCCCGAGCTGGGCCCTACGATCCTGAAGCTGTCTTCGCTCATGCAATACATGCTCTATGAAACGGATGAGGACAAGGTGCCCTTGTCCATGGAAGTGGACTATCTTCAAAGCTATATCGATCTGCAGCGGCAACGTTTCGGGGAAAAGGTGCCGATCTGTGTCGACCTAAAGATGCCGCCGGACGGGCACTATGAGATTGAGCCCATGCTGCTGATCCCCTTTGTTGAAAATGCCTTTAAGCATGGGGTCGGGTTGATCGACCAGCCTGCGATCTATATCGACCTGCATGTACAGGCCGGCGTTTTGCTCTTTTCGGTGAAGAACAAATTCAATGCCGCATCGCCGGAAGTCAAGGACAAGGGATCGGGGATCGGCCTCGCCAATGTGAAGAGGAGACTGAACCTGTTGTATGGACGGCAGCAAAAGTTGAATATCAACCACGACCACGATTGGTTCACGGTATCGCTGGAGCTAAATCTGCACTGATGCTGAAATGTATTGCCGTTGACGACGAGCCGCTGGCGCTTCACTTGCTGACTGACTATATCAGCAAGGTGCCCTTCCTCGGCCTCTTGGGGACCGCCGGCGATGCTTTCGAAGCGGCAAAACTCCTGCAAGAAAAACCCGTCGACCTGATCTTCATCGACATCCAGATGCCCGGTCTCACCGGTCTTCAATTCATCCAAAGCCTGGCCAAACGCCCGATGGTCATAATCATCACCGCGTATAAGAAATTCGCTCCCGAAGGCTTTGACCTCGATGTTGTCGATTATCTTGTGAAACCCGTTGGCCTCGACCGGTTCATGAAAGCCTGCAACAAGGCACAGGAGCTGTACGAGCTGCGTACCGCCGCAACTGCAATCGCCGGAAGCGGGGGCGCAGGCGCTGCCACCCCCAACACAGCAGAATTCTTCTTTGTCAATGTGGATTACAGCCTCGTGAAAGTCCTCTTTGCAGACATCATATGGATCGAAGGTTCAGGTGATTACGTCAAGATTCACCTGAAGAGCGCACCCAAGCCGTTGCTGGTCCGCACAAGTGCTAAAACCCTCGAATCGGAGCTCCCCGCGGAAAAATTCCTCCGCATCCACAAATCCTATATCGTCGCTGTCGCCAGTATCACCGCCATCCGAAAGAACAGTGTCTTTATCGGTGACCTGGAGTTGCCGGTAGGGGAGACCTACCGCGATGCGCTTCGCCAGCTGACCGGCCGCGATTTGTAAAGCACAGCATCCGGCGCCGGCCCCCTTACATCTTCACCTCTCCCCATCCCTGCCGGTATTCCCGCCGCACATATTGATTCGCCGCATCAAAATTCGTGATCTTCATATTCGGCCCATCCCACTGATACGAAATGTACCGCCCGGGGAATTTATAGCCACCCATTTCCCCATACACAGGATCGTTACGCTGGATCTTTTCTTTAATATTAAAGCTGCGCAGCAATAGGTTACCTAGCAGCACCGTCTCCGTCAATGGTCCGGCATAACCCTGGAACGGCGAATCCACCTCCATTTTCCCATACCCCGCAATGCTGGCATCTATCCACTGCCACCAATGGCCATCCATGCCGCCCTGAATGCGCGGATATTTCTCCGGCACGTGCACTTCCTGGTTCCGGGACATCGGCAACAGCCTGGGATGACTGCCTCCCCATCCGCACGACGCCTTCCCCTTCGTTCCGATGAACAACGTGCCGCCTTCATAGTCGTTTTCTCCCGGCCAGTCGGCCAGCGCTTCGTTCATATCTACCGCGGGATCGAGTTCGGGCGGCCGTTCCGGTGCAATGCCTCCATCCATCCAATGCAGCTCGACGTCACGCCCGGCCTTGTCCTTGAACAGGAACCTTACCCAGCTTGACACCGGCCCGCTTTCGGGATAGATGCCTTCCTTGAATATGCCGTTGTATACCGTGCTGGCGCTGCCCGAGATCTCCGTTGGATAGCCGAGCTGCAACAGCTTGAACGGCGGGCCGATGATATGACAGCCCATGTCGCCCAGCGCACCGGTGCCAAATTCCCACCAGCCGCGCCAGTTGAAAGGCACGAGGTTATCGATATAATATGTTTCTTTCGCAGTCCCGAGCCACAGGTCCCAGTTTAACTCCTTAGGCGCCGTCGCGCCTTTCGCCGGCCATGAAATGCCCTGCGGCCACACCGGGCGGTTAGTCCAGCAATATACCTTGGTGATATCGCCGAGTACATCGGCTTCCATCCATTCCCGCAGCGTCCGCATCCCGTCGCAGGACGCCCCCTGATCACCCATCTGGGTGACGACCTTATACCGGCTCGCCGCCTGGGTCAGCACCCGCGCTTCATAAATATCGTGGGTCAGGGGCTTTTGAAGGTAAAGGTGTTTGTTCAGCTGCATGGCGCTTAACCCGACAATGGCATGATTGTGGTCCGGGATAGCCACCGTTACCGCATCGAAATGCTTGCTTTCTTTTTCAAACATTTCCCGCCAGTCGTGATAGAACGGCGCATTCGGAAACTCTTTCCTCCGCGGCGCGGCCATCCGCTCATCCACGTCGCAGAGATAGGCGATCACCGAATTTTTCCTGGGCGTCCTGGCCAAGGTCTTGATGTCGTTCTCCGCCTCACCGCCGCATCCCACCGCGGCGATATAGAGCTTATCGCTCGGTGCTACATGCCCGCGGCCGAGCACATGACGCGGCACGATATACAACCCGGCTGCGGTCATCGCAGCATTCCTGACAAATGCCCGGCGGCTCAACCCTTTTTTGAGATTGATTTTTTTCATGTTTAGTCATTGTTCATTTTTGGGAAAGCGGCTTGATCGCAATCTCTTTAAAATAGACAATATCGTCGTTTCCGTGGTTTTGCAGACCCATATACCCCTCGTTGGGCCTGCGTCCGCGATACGGCTCAAAATCGAATTTGCGTTCAGGGACCGGATCGCCTTCCTTATAATCGGTGACCTTTTGGCCGTTTACGAAAACGATGGTATGCGGTCCATCCAGGGTGATTTCCATGGTGTTCCATTCGGGGCCGGGCTTGCCCGGTTTTGCCAGGGGTTTGGTCAGGGAATACAAAGTCCCCGTTATGTGATACTCATCCTCGTTGGAGGTTTCCGGATGGTTGTCGATTTGCACTTCATAACCATAATGCACCGGCATCCACTCCTCCCTGGGTTCGATGGGAATCCGAATGAAGACCCCTGAGTTGCTGTTAAACTTTTGCATTCGGTATATCACCCGGATCTTGCAGTTACCAAATTTCTGTCCTTGCCAATACAGCAGACCCATGCCGCCGTGGCTTTTGATCAGCCCGCTATCCACATAGTGGGTGCCGGGTCCCACCTGCTTCCAGCCTTTGAGGTCTTTTCCGTCAAATAGTTGTGTCCATCCGGTGGTATCGGGACCGGGGAGGGGCGGCACTGTGCCCCGGGCCATATCCCTGGAATGCCAGCCGGCGAGAGCGAAGAGGCCGGCGGCCGCTAGAGTCGCAAACCATGTATTTTTCATATTGGAGTATTTAGCAATCGTTTACCAATTATCTTAATTTCTTCTCGTAAACTTACTTAAAAATGTGACATTTTGCCTGCGGGCGATAATAATAAAGCAGGTAACCCCAAAGCGCATGACTACGGCCAGATCAGATGAATTCATTTCGGTGCTTGAAAGGCATAAAGGCATTATTTTCAAGATCGCCAATGCCTACGCCAGAGACGCCGAAACCAAAAAGGATCTGACACAGGAGATCATCCTCCAGCTATGGAAGGCATTCGACAGCTATAACCCGCTTTTCAGGCACTCGACCTGGATCTATAAAGTGTCCCTGAACGTTTCGCTTGCCTTTTCCCGGAAAGAGCACAACCGTAATAAACTGCTTGTCCCGCTTTTTGTGGATCTTCCCGGCCTGGCAGTTCCCGATGAATCCACCGAGCGCATGACGGAATTTCGCCATCTCCAGCAATTCATTCAGGAATTGAAGGACCTGGATCGGGCCATCCTTCTGCTTTACCTTGAAGAAAAGAGCCAAAAGGAAATGGCCGAGATCATAGGAATTACCCAAACCAATATTTCTACCCGGATCGGCAGGATAAAAGCAACCCTAAGACAAAAATTCGATCAACTTCAAAAATAATAGAATATGGAAGAGACCAATTTTGTGTTGTTATGGCAGGAACATTATCAAAAGATCGACCAATCCCTGGCCATTAACAAACGCCTGCTGAAGGAGCTGCTATTGCAAAAAGCCGATTCCTCCATCCGCTCCCTGATCGGCGGAAAAGTGCTCGGGATCATTGCCGGGGTAATCTGGCTGGCGCTTCTCGGCGGAGTTCTCGCAATCGCCTTCATACACTATAGCTCTGCCGCCAACTATTTTATCGTTTCCATCGGGGCCATTTTCCTTATCAATGTCAAGGCCGTTTATGACTATGTCCGATACCTCATCCTTATAAACGGCCTGCGATTAGACGGGAGTGTAGTCGAAATTCAAAACAAGCTCCTGGCGCTCCAGGTTTCGTTGATTCGCCACAGCCGGATCATGGTGGTCCAGTTACCGTTTTGGTCCACCTTTTATCTTAGCAGCAAATGGTTCCCTGGTGCCGTGGAGGCCGGATATGTTTTTTTTCAGCTGCTGTTTACCGCTGCCTTCGTCTGGCTTGCGGTATGGCTATACAAAAGGCTTACCTTTAAAGAGCCCGAAAACCGATGGGTGCGGTTTTTTCTCTCCGGTATCGGCGGCAAGGCGATTTTGAATGCCCTCAAATCCTATCGGGAATTAGAAGATCTCGAAGCCTAGCATTTATTGCCCGATATACCGCATAAAGAACTCGTACGTTCGCAGCATTTGATCGATCCGCTGCCGGTTGTCGCCGCTGCGCGTGAGCTCGTGCGTAGCCCCCGGATGCCGTACATATTCGACCGGCCGGCCCAACACCTTGAGACTGCGATAAAGCATCTCCCCCTCCACAAAGCCCGTCCTCCGGTCGTTCTCGCCGTGAAAGATGATCAGCGGCGTAGTGATGTCATGAACATAAGTGATCGGCGATTCATGCTGCAAAAGGGCTCTTACCTCCGGCTCCCAGGGATAACCCCCAAAATAATTCGGCACAAGTCTCCAGGCATTCCCCTCGCCAAAAAAGGTTGCCAGATCATACACCCCGCGCTGCGCGCAGGCAGCTTTAAAACGATGATCGTGCCCAACGATCCACGCGGTCAGATACCCCGCATAAGACCCGCCGCTGACCACCAGCCGGGATGTGTCGGCCCAGCCTTCCGCGACAGCTTGATCCAACGCAGTGAGCACATCAGAAGTAGGACCGGTTCCCCAATCCTTGACATTGGCCCGCAGGAAATCTAAGCCATATCCACCTGAACCGCGAGGATTGCAGTAGACGACCCCGTAGCCATGTCCGCAAAAAAACTGGAATTCATGCCACATCGACGCCTCGCCCGGACCCCACATCGCAGAAGGGCCGCCATGAATATCCAGCAGGAGCGGATACCGTTTGCCTGCCGCATAACCCACCGGCTTCATCACCCAATATTCGATCGTCTCGCCCAGTGCGTTGCGGAAGCTGTGCTTTTCCGGTAGACTAAGCTGCCGCTGCGCCAGCCAGCCGGTGTTGAAACTGCTTATCGGATGCACCGCCTGCAGGCCCGCATCAGCTGTATACAGTTCGGACGGATCCGTAGGCTGCGTCCGGGCAAATAATAACCGGTTACCCCGGATATCATAAGCCAGTGTGCCATCGTCATACGAAGATAGCTGCTCCACTTTGCCATCTGCAACCTGCGCACGATACAACGGCTGACCGCCATTGGAGGGCGCGGTGAAATATAAATACCGGCTGTCGCTGCCCCAGACCAGACCCTGCGGCACCCGGTCGAAGCCGATCAGCCGGGACTCCCGCGGATCACTCAACTTCGCAGTCCTAAGCTCCGGCACCGTGACAAATGAAGTAGAACTCTCCATATAGGCCAGCAAAACCCCATCGGGACTGATCCGTGGACCGCCAAACACCTTATCCTTCGCCCCAAGCAGCATTCGCAAATGGCCGCCATCCCGGTCAGCGAGATATATCTCGCTTTCAAGCGCCCTGTCCGGATCGACCGTACTATCGATATGCGCGACGAAGATCAGCGACTTGCCGTCGGGCGTATAGTCGGCACTGTTGAAATTATAAAAACCATGCGTGACCCCGACCGGAGCAACCGAAGCCCCTTCACCCGCCGCCTGCACAAACCAATGATTAAAAGTCATCTCCGGGTTCACCTCCATCTCATCCTGGAAATTCAACTTTGTGACCACCTTGGCCTTTTTATCGGCGGCGTCCATGTCCAGATAAGCCCGGATCTCGCCGGGATTGCCATCCGGATTCGGTTTGGCGGTAGCAGGCCGGATCGCACCATTACCTGCGATCCCCGGCATTTCATCCGGCCAGTCCGGGAGTCGGTGACCGGGATTCAGGATAGAGTCTTTGATGAGGTCCCGCAACCCGATCCGCGCGGACAACAGTATCTCCTTGCCATCCGGCGACCATCGCGGCGACGACGCCCCGTATCGGAACCGGGTCAACTGCACCGGCTCGCCGCCATTCAGCGATAGGACGAATACCTGCGGCTTTCCATCCACCGCGCGGACAAACGCGATCAGGTGCCCATCCGGGTTCCAGGCGGGCTGCGAAGCCCCTTCTTTGGCAGTCGTGAGCTGCCGGGGCTGTGTATTCCCATCGCCCGCCGCGAGCCAAAGCTGTGTCAGGTATTTATAATCCCATTTGCCGGGCTTGCCGGCCGTATCCGGCTCGATGGTCGTCAGCGTAAAGACGGCCAACCGCCCGTCCGGGCTCAGGTGGATATCTCCTACAGAGGCGATCTTCAGCATATCCGTCACTTTCACCGGCTCTTTTCCGGTCTGAGCTTGCAAACAGGGTAGGGTAGCGAGCAAGGCCACGATAACTGTCAGCGATTTTCTCATGAATGTCATTTTTGGGTCCCGCAACCTACAAAAACTTCCTTAAAACCAGGCTGAGCTCCACAACAAAGCAATCTTTGAGCTCCACAGCAAAACTGCCCCCTTGGTCCTGCGCTACCTTTGATCCATCAATCATCAAAAAGCTCAGCAATGAAAAAAGTGATTCTGGTCACTGGCGCGTCTGCCGGTATGGGAAAAGTCATGGCCCAACTCCTGGCCGAAAACGGATTTATCGTGTATGGGGCCGCACGCCGCCTGGAAAAAATGAAGGACCTCGAACCCCTGGGCGTCCATACCTTGAAAATGGACGTCACCGACGAGACCAGCATGGCAGCAGGTATCGATACCATCATCAGCCAGGAAGGCCAGATTGACGTGTTGGTCAACAACGCCGGCTTCGGCTCTTACGGTGCGATCGAGGAAGTCCCCTTGAAGGACGCTCGGTACCAGCTCGAAGTAAACGTATTCGGCGCTGCAAGGCTCATCCAGCTGGTATTGCCACATATGCGCGCCCGTCATAGCGGAAAGATCGTGAATATCTCCTCGATCGGCGGCAAAGTTTCCATGCCGCTCGGCGGCTGGTATCATGCCAGCAAGTTCGCCCTGGAAGCCATCAGCGACGCGCTTCGCAACGAGGTCCGCCAATTCGGGATCGACGTGGTTGTGATCGAGCCCGGCGGTGTCAAGTCCGAATGGGCCGATATCGCGGTCGGCAATGGCCTGAAGAATTCCGGCAACGGTGCCTATAAAGAGATGACTTCCAAATTCGCCGGCCTGCAAAAGACCTTTGGCCATCGGGCCGCTGAACCCCTGGTAATTGCAAAGATCGTCCTCAAAGCCATCCGGGCCAGGCATCCCCGCACCCGCTATTCTGCCGGTTTTATGGCCGGACCCGTCCTGACTATGAAGAAGATTCTGCCGGACCGCCTGTTGGACCGGGTATTGTTAAGTCAGTTGCAATAACTAATATTGAGCATGGATTCGATAGATCGACCGGCCGCGATCGAAGAGCAGATCGGGAATATGCTATATTCCTGCATCCAGGAACGCCGCAGGGCGAACGAACAATACACCCCGGAGCATTCCATTGGCTATATCATCGCCGGTTCGGTTCAGTTCTTCACCGCTGCGGGTGTCAGCACGCACGAGGCAGGCAGCATGGGCTTCGTAAAAGGGAATTTCCTCGTCAAGACCACGAAGATCCCGCCGCCCGGCGGCCAGTTCCTGTCGATCAGCCTGCATTTTTCATCGGAAGCCTTACAACGGTATGCAACGGATCATCGCATCCGGGTGACACGTCCCTATGAAGGGATCGGCATGCATTCTCTCGACGGCAATCCATTCCTCCGCGGCTTCTTCGATTCCCTCCTGCCATATTTCCATAACCGTCAACCCTTGTCGGATGCGCTGCTGGCGATCAAGACCAACGAAGCCATCGAGCTCTTGCTGCAACACGATCCCGATCTCCGAAACCTCCTCTTCGATTTCAATGAACCGCACAAGATCGACCTGCTGGACTATATGGACCGGCATTTTATGTTTAATGTGCCACTCGACCGTTTCGCCCGGCTAACAGGACGGAGCCTCGCGGGATTCAAACGGGATTTTGAAAAGACGTACCGCATGTCCCCGGGGAAATGGCTGCAACAGCGGCGGCTGACCGAAGCACACAGGCTGATCAGCATGGAGGGCAGGAAACCATCGGATGTCTATCTCGATGTAGGCTTTGAGAACCTGTCGCACTTCTCCTTTTGCTTCAAGAAGGCTTACGGGCAATCTCCTTCTGCCCTCGCGAAATAATCTCCAATGCCGTTTCCAAGGCCCGGTCCCGGTGGGTGAGCCGGTCCCCAACAAGCGGGACAACCTGATAATCCGGCATCACCCCGTGCCCATCATTGACCCCCTGCGTGATCCGGTAAATAACGGTGGAAATGAGACAGCTGATCTGCGTATGCGGCAGCAGGACCTCTTCCGGATCGCCGCTTATGACATATTTATTGCCTCCCGTCTCCTCTCCCACAAAGACCGCCCGTTTCTCCCTTTCCAGGATGGCAGCGACCATCGCCGTAGAAGAAAAGCTTCCCCCATTGATCAGCACGACCAGCCTTCCGGCGAACCGGTGCAAAGCCGGCCGGATCATCCGCGCCTGAGAGCCTCCATACAAAAACTGCGTTGGCGTAGACATCAGGTGAGCCAATAGATACCTTGCCGGTGGGAAATCCCCACCCTGGTTATCGCGCAGGTCAAGAACAAGCTGCTTAACCTGCTTCCCTTCCAACCACACATAGACACTGTCGATCGCGCGCCGGTAATCCTCATTGTACTTCGATCTCAAGACATCGGGATCAAAGCTGCTGACCTTCAAAACTGACACCCGGCCATTCTCAATCAGCCTCGCAACGACCCCTGGTCCAGCCTCCGCCTGCGGATGGTCCTGCCCGTATCGAAGCCGCCGGTAATAACTCACGCTATCCCTCGCCAAAGCCCGGATTCGCTTTTGAAAAACCTGTCCGGCGCTCCCCCGCAGCTCCAACAGGAATTCATCCGGCTCCCCGAAACAAATCCGGTAATAGCTGGAAAAATATCGATCCAATATCCATTCCGGATAGGTCTCGTTAAACCCATCCCTTACCGTCCTTGCTATCAATTTCCTCCGGACCTCCGCAGCACTGAGGCCATTTATGCTGAGCACCTCCGAGCCGACAACGATACTCGTATCTGCAGAATTATTCTCCAGGATATATAGCCGTCCTCGAAAGGATCCGACCAGGAAAGGAAGGGATCGCCCGCGAACACCATAGTATTCCGTGGCCGCCGCGCTCGGCAGGATCATCGTATGACCATTGCGAATGCGTGCAGGCACCAGCTCCAGCAGACTCAGGAACTGTTGCTCGTCCATTGGCCCGGCGACAACTCTTTCCAGGCTGTCAAAAAGCCCCCCAAGCTCCGCCTTGCTCGCATACCGGTACAACGCCGGATGCATCTGCTCCAACTTATCGCGCAGAAAAGAAAGATCGGCCTTTAGCGAATCGGCGGGATACAACCGCGCCGGATCGTAAGCCCCGGTCTGACCATCCGATACCGACGCCAACAACAATTGGATCGCAATCCAAACCGAAAGCCCCCAACATCTCGCGAATTTTGACTTCATTTTGTGGAATTCCCCACAAAATAATGAAGTAATTTCGTCCCCGATCATGAATACCACAACGAACGGGATCATCGATGGATCGAATAGGCGACGGACAAGTCCTCCATATTCGCCTCGGCATAGAAGGTTTCATCACGGATCACGTCCACATAGCAGCTTTCCTTTATCTTTTCAAATTCCTGCTGATCCCGGAAAGCAATCAGTGCCTCTTTGTTGATTTCGTAGTTGATGCGTACAAAAGTTGGGAAAGCTTTCTTAAGCAGCTCGGTCACGGCATCCCAGGTAAATTTCTTGTCTTTTACCAGCTTTGGATTGCCCGTCCTGAAGCCGATCTTTCCGTGAAGGAGCGCCAGGCTTTTTCCTTTCCAACTGTCCTTGTATTGCTGGCCGTAGACCTGCAGCATTTTCAGCTGCTCCTCCATGGAATCCTTCAGTTGGGTAATTTCTTCCAGGTATTTGTTGTCGATCTGATGCTTTTCCTCCTCCATTCTGGATTCGATCAGTTTTAACTGGGTATTGCAGTGTGCAAATAGACCCATTGCCTGTTCCGCGTCCCCATGGGAGATATTCGTGATCAGGACTTTCTTTGCTCTTGTAGCCATAGGAAAGGTTATTAACAGATGTGTAAAAATAATAAGCCTGGGTGCGATATTTATTCACCCCCAAATATTTTCGCCGCGAATACAATGCAGCGGCCTCATTTTCTCCCATATTTCTTCTGATATTCCTTTGGGGTCATCGACACATATCGTGAAAAAAGCTTCCTGAAATAGTCGACGTCCTCATATCCGCACCGGGAAGCAACCTGCTCCACACCATCTTTCTTCGTTTCCAATATCTTCTTGGCGGCCTCTATCCGGGCCCGTTGCAAATACTCAAAAGGCGTATTGGCGGTGGCCTGCTCGAACCTCCGGATAAAATTGCGCACGCTCATATTGCTCCGGCCAGCCAGGTCCTCAAGCGTTAGCGGCTGTTTGTAATTCTTTTCTATATACAGCTGTACTTTGGCTATCGTATCATCGGAATGATCGTGTTGGAATTGAAAGACGGAAAAGGTGCTTTGCGGGTGATCGTGGACATTGATCATCAGAATTTTCGAAGCCGTTATCGCCACTTCGTGGCCGCAGAATTTCTCGATGAGATAGATCATAAAGCTGGTAAAACTAAAGGCGCCCCCGCAGGAATACAGCCTGCCTTGGTCGACGATCACTTTGTCATCCTCCATGACGATATAGGGGAAGTGCTTTCGGAACAGATCGGCAAATAGCCAATTGGTAGTCGCCCTTTTCCCTTCCAGCAATCCGGAGGCCGCCAGAAGGAACGCACCCACGCAAATACTGGCCAGTTCGGCGCCCTGCGCGTATTGATCTTGTAACCATTTTATCAGCGCTTTCTCGCGCGCCATCACCGTCTCAATTTTCTCAAAACGCATGGCCGGAATGATGACAAGGTCATATTTACCGGTTGGATTGCTCCGGGAGGAAACGAAATCGACATCAATCGGCATCTTCAAAGGAATACCCGTGAGCACCGGGTACATCCGGGCCATTCCATTCCAGATATCCGCCGGCCCGGTTACACAGGTGGGCACAGCATCTTTATAATTTAAAATAGCAATCCGCATAACTCACCCCGTTTTTCATTATCTTATTCGAACGATATCCTCCGCCACTGCTGGAAATTTACTAAAGACCAGCGCATCATGGCCAGGAATAATTAAAGCAATATTTGGCTGCAGCCTTCTCATCCTCCTCAGTTGCCTCACGTACGCCTGGGTGTCAAACGTGAACTTCGGGGGAATAGAGACCAGGTGCTCCAGATTATAATAATACCAGCTATTGTCCGATGCAATAATAACCCGCTCCACCCTTGTGTTCACGAGCAGATACTGTGATTCCCAGGTATGTTTCGATCCGATAAAGGCCCGGACACCCGGGAATATCCCGATACTGTCGCCTTTGATCAGATGGAGCCTCCCTTCCAGATTGGCGGCGACGATAGCTTGTACATCACCCTTATAAAAACCGCCGTGATCACCATTCTTTTGCCAGGCTGTACCCACGAAATAGTTGTAGTCGTCGCTTTGCATCCAGATCTGCGCGGCGGGGAATAATTTGATCCCGCCGATATGATCCCAATGCGGGTGGGTAACGATGATATCGGTGATGTCTGCGGGTTTAAGCCCCATTCTTAGCAACGCGCTGTCAGGCCTTATGTAATTAGTGCTATTCCATGCGTATTCCTTCATGCTGTTTTCATTAAGCTCGAAACCGGCATCCACCATGATATTTTTACCCCCTCCCCTTAAAAGCCAGAACATAAAACAATCGGCGACACTGTCTTTGTCAGAACCGCCGATGGCCACCGCTGAAACCTTAAGGAACCCGCTTTTTCCGAAGCGGATCGCATACACTTCATAGGTGGCCTGCTGTTGTGCATAGGTCGCTAGCTGAGAGAAAACCAGCACGAGCAGAATGATCTTCTTCATAATTTTAACAAGTTACCACAAAATTTGGTTTTGGCATGATCGTCCTGCTTTATTGTCATTTCTGCCATGGATCACGGGTTGATATTCTGTCTACTTTTGACACAGATTATATAACACAAAAACCAAAAGTATGAATCTCGAAAACAAAGTTATCCTGATCACCGGGGCCAATCGCGGAATAGGCCGCGCCTTGGTCGAAGAAGCGCTCAAAAGAGGAGCAAAAAGGGTGTATGCCGGTACGCGCGTACATTTGACCCATCCCGATTCCCGCGTCACTCCCCTGGTCCTGGACGTGACGAACGCGGAACAGATCAACCATGCCGTCGGCCAGGTCAAATCCCTCGATGTCCTGATCAACAATGCAGGAGTGGCATTTTACGACGACCTGAGCGATCGGGCGATGCTCGAGCGGCATTTGGCTGTCAACTTTTACGGCCCCTATACCGTGACCCAGGCCTTCCTGCCGGCACTGACGCAAACGCAAGGAGCGATCGTCAACATCTTGTCGGTGGTGGCCCTTGCATCCTTGCCAATTATTGCATCCTACTCGGTCTCCAAGGCGGCCGCATTCTCCCTAACCCAATCCTTGCGCGCTTTTTTGACCGGCAAAGGCGTGCGGGTCCATGCCGTCCTTACCGGCCCCGTCGACACCGACATGAACCGGGGCCTCGATATTCCCAAGGCCTCGCCGGAATCGGCCGCACATGCGATCTTTGAAGGGGTAGAGAAAGAGGAGGAGGATATCTTCCCCGACCCCATGTCAGCATCGATGGCGGAAAGCTGGCGCGGCGGCCCGGTGAAGGCTATGGAACGCCAGAATGCGGGATTCGTAAACAACAGAAATTAAAAACTATGGAAAAGAAAGATTTCACGACTACCATTACGGTAGATCAAACGCCAAAACAAGCCTACGAAGCCATCAACAACGTTCGCAGCTGGTGGATCGGCGAGATCGAAGGCCCCACCGACCAACTCAACGAGGAGTTCACCTTTCGCTACAAGGAGCTCCACTACAGCAAACACAAATTGATCGAAATGATCCCGGAGAAGAAAGTGGTATGGCTTACTACCGACAGTTCCCTCTATTTTGTAAAGGACAAGCAGGAATGGAACGGCAGCACCATCAGCTTCGAGATCTCACCAAAAGCGGGCAAGACCGAGATCCGCTTTACCCACCATGGCCTGATCCCCCAGATCGAATGCTATGACTCCTGTTCGAACGCCTGGACCGGTTATATCCAAAGCAGCCTGCGCACGCTGATCTCCGGCGGCTTCAGCACCTCGATCCTGGTGGACGCAACACCTAAGGAAGCCTTTACAGCCGTCACGAACGTTCGCGGCTGGTGGTCGGAAGAGATCGAGGGCGGCACCAGCCGGCTCAACGATGAATTCACCTACCATTACAAGGACGTCCACCGCTGTACCATGAAATTGGTCGAAGTGATCTCCGACAAGATGGTTGTGTGGCTTTGTACCTTTAACGATTTCAGCTTTACAGCGGATAAAAGCGAATGGATCGGAACCCGCGTCAGTTTTGATATTTCGGGAAGAGGGGATCAGACCGAGGTCCGCTTCACCCACTCCGGCCTGGTTCCTGTCTATGAATGCTTCGACGTTTGCCAGAATGCATGGACTACCTATATCCACAATAGCCTCCGCAATCTGATCGCCACCGGTAAAGGGAACCCCAACCCAAAAGAGAACTAATCTGACAAAATAACGGTCGTCATGCCCAATTTCACGATATCGGGTCGGAGAAATAGTCCGTCACCAACTCCACAAAACCATGATAGAACCCGTCATCAGCAGCCAGGGCGATCGCTTTTCCCATCGTGGAGACTTAGGATTCAACAGTGGTAAAAAATTCCGCATAATTTTCCTGCGGCTCAGACCACCGCTCGAGTAGTATATTGTACCCGACATCGATCAAGCGTACCAATTTTCGGGGCGGTTCCTCCGATAAATCAAATTGATCCGCCGTTTTGACGATCTCAAAATAATGCTGATCTGTCTTTACAACAGCATAAACCTCACCCTCGAGCGGCTGGTTGGATTTCGATCGATAACGGATCTTATCGCCGACGGACACTGTTTCTCCGTGATTCAGGGCTTTCCACATAATACGTATTGGTCTTATATTCCCTGATATTCAATGACAAAAACCGCGCCGCTTCACACGAATATTAACGTTCAAAAAAAAAACCTCCAATCCCTGGGACCAACGATCATTTTATTTGTCATAGGTAGTTAGCATTCCTCACAAACTCCCGAAGATCAGCTAAATGCGAGACCTGAGGCCCGGTCTCCTCCACAATGAAAAAATAAAAATCATTCTTCTCATCGGCTTTCGCCAGATAATCGTACTTCCCATCCTTGTAAACAAATCCGAATCCATTGATCCCATTCGGGTCTTTCGCCTTATAAGTAATATATTTCCCCGTTGAATCGATAATGGTGACCCTATCGAATACTTCCAGGCCCCGCGGCTCGATCTTACATCGGACAGTGTCGTTTTTGAGCGTCAAATAATAGCCATCAACGATCTCTCTCGCCATCAACGTGACGGCAGAAAAGAAAAAATAGAGGAATAGCAAAGAGCTTTTCATCGTTAGCGTTTTTGGTGTTAAAGAACAAACGGCAGCTAAAAATATTAATTTTCCTTATTATATTTATATAAAACATTGCCCGTGAAGATTCTTTCAATGTTTTTACTTTTCTCCCTGGTTACCCTCGCCGCCCACGCCCAATCCGACTCGCTCACTCTTGAAAACAACACCGTAGCCCGGACCTTCCGGTTCTCAAAAACCGCCGCCGGATTCTTTTCGACCGCCTTCCTCAATAAGGCCTCCAGCCAGAACTATGTCAACCCGGCAACGGAAGAATTCAGCATTCGTATCAACGACAGCGTGATCACCGGCTTGAATTGCCGCTACATCAACCATTCGATCCGGGACAGCGGCGAGACCAGGACACTGACGGTTACCCTCCAAAGTCCGCTGTCGGGCGTTTTTATCCAGTTGCAATTTGAGGCATACACGGATATCCCCCTCATCCGCAAACAGCTAATAGTCATCAACAAAAGCGCTTCCGACCTTGCGCTTACCGACCTCGACGTGGAGAAACTTCGCTTCCAGGTCGTAGACAAATATCTGAACGAAGTCTATTTCAACTATGGAACCAATATAACCCGGATCCCCTATAAAGGCGACTACAACGACGCAGCCATCCTGCTCTATAACGCTGCTGCCGGGCAGGGCGCCATCTTTGGCAACGAAGCGCCGGGTGCACTCAAAAACACCGGGATTTATACGGATATTCACGGCTGCATCCAGGTTGGCATGCGGCATCTCAACGAAACCTTTCCTTTCAAAACCTGGCTTTCACCCGGGAGCATATTCGCAAGCCCAAAGACCTTCATTTATGTCTTTACCTCATCTAAATGGCAGGATGGCTTCGAAGGCGGATACAAGGATTTTCTAAGAAAATATCTGGGCGTTAGTCTTTACACAAAGAGCCAGACTCCCCTGCATATTTACGACACCTGGCGGCCATTTGAAGACCGGATCGATGAGCAGCTCATCAAAGCCTGCGCGGACAAACTATCCGCAACAGGTACAAACCTCTTCATCATCGACGCAGGCTGGTATAAATATTCAGGCGATTTTATTCCCGACAGCTCGAAATTCCCCGACGGCCTCAAAGCCGCCTGCGATTATATCCGAAGCAAGGGGATGCAGGTCGGGATATGGTTCACGCTGGCGGGAGTAAATGCCAAAAGCAGGATCGCGCAACAGCATCCCGAATGGCTTATCAGGGATAATAAAGGCAACCCCGCCAACCTGCATGGTATGGCAAGCGAAAAGGATGGCCCGGGATGGGGCGCTGCGTTGAGAACCATGTCGCTTGGATCTCCCTATTATTACTATATAAAGAATTGCATCGGCGCTTATATCAGGCAGCTCGGAGTGACGTATATCAAACTCGATCTGTCGATCGTCGCTTCCGCCTATGTGCACCAGCCGGAACTGACCGGCGACTACGAGACTAACGCCTCAAAACAATACCGCGATCACCCCTCCTCCTACTGGACCATCTATGACCGGTGCCTGCAATTGATGGACGACCTGCACGCTGAATTCCCTGGAATACTGATCGATTGCACCTTCGAAACCTGGGGACGCAACAATGTCGCGGACTATGCACTCCTTGAACACGCGGATTACGACTGGCTGGCAAACCTTGAATTTCCATCCCCCGCCGGTCCGATGGCCATTCGCCAGATGACCTATGATCGGCTGCGCGCGATGCCGGGTGGCCCGCTACTGATCGGCAATCAATACATCAATACACCCGATTATCAATACGCGTATTCTTCCCTGGCCTCTGCCTCGCTCGTAATGGTTGGAGATCCGAGAAAAATAGACCCGGAACAACAGGCATTCTACCGCCGGTGGAACAACTACCTGCAACAAATGGAAGCGAAATACCAATACTCGCGCTATTATGAATTGTATGATGTCTTCGATCGGCCTACCAACAGCAATTGGGACGGATGCTATCGGATCAATACCGAAAAACAGGGTGGCCTGATGTTTTTTTATCGGAATAACTCTTCCGACGAACGCCGAACCTTTAAGATCCCCTGCCTGCAGCCCGATAGCCGGTATGAGATCTTTTCGTTCGAAGCGGGTAAAAGCCTGGGCATTTTCACCGGGAAAACATTGATCGAAAAAGGATTGACCGTTACCATCCCTACCATTTATACCGCTCAGATCCTGACCATCGAGAAACTTTAGCCTCCACATAACCAGCCTAGCCGGCGTTCGTCGATCATTTTGGAGACTCGTCGATTGCCGGAACGCCACAATAAACAGCCTATCTAACTTTTCATAAAATTTTTCAAGCAAAAACAAAAATTATGAAAAAGTGGATCCTCAACCTGATCGTACTGGGCCTGATCCCTGCTGCCCTCTATGCGCAGCGGAAGACGTTAGTTCGCCCGGCGCTCCTCGATACCGCGGGTGTCGAGCATATCATCAACTTCAATAAGAGCGGCTGCGGGAAATGTCCGACAGGCATGTCCTGCGACGGCACTTGCTGCATGTACCCGACTAACGAAACAATCGGCCAGCTGAACTATATCATTTATAACCACTGCGATGCCATCAAAGACCTGCATTTTAAATTTGAGATCACCAAAGAGCTGACAGCGGACTATGACGATGAGGTCAGCAACTGCAATGCGTCCAAAGTGACCAAAAAACTGAGCACTACCGAAGGGATCGTCATTCAGTTCAACTGCTTTTCGAAAGACGCCCCGCATGCCCTGATCCAGTATATTTTTGATGTAAGCGGCACCACCATTACGCCGCATATTCAATACGCCGGCGGCACTCCCGACAAAGTGGATCACGATTGGCTGAAAAGCTATACCAACGCCTTTGCCCGAACGCTATCCAAAGCCAACAGCCTCGCGAAAGGGTATATCCTCGAAGTAGAACTTACCACCAACAGTAAAGGCTATGTCGACGGCGCGACCTTTACCGTTACAGGGCCCGGCGGAAAGAAGTTCACGCAGAAAGCCCCCAAAGCCGGCCTTTTCCCGATCCGCATCTCGGAATTCCAAACCAATATCGTCAGCACCAACGGTCATTACGTCCATTTTGCCAAAGGCGGCGAAGGCACCCTTACTTACTCGTCGTCGGGTGAAATGTGCGTGGAGGGCGGTAATTACGAACATTGCGCGACTGCCCTGGGCGACTACAACGGCGGCACATGCGAAACGTCGAATGCCAGCTATGGCAAACTTAGCAGCTGCTGTACAAAGGCAGGTGATTCCTTTAAACAGTCGGTAACCGTAAAATAGCACTATAGGAGTAAATTCAAGCCGGTTGGGGAATCGCCCCCGGCCTGGCGGAAGCCGCCACTAAAAACGCAATCCCGGCGAATCCGAACGATACAAAAACCCGCGAAAGTTCAAGACCACCGTTTCGGGTCGGGTACTGCATCGCGGTAGGGATATGCAGTAGTATGAACCAGAGAAATATCATTATCCCGAAAAGACTGGCAACAAGCCTCAATTTGATATTTAAAATAAAGGCGACCCCGGTCCCGATCAGTGCGACACCCGCAAAATACGTCCAGAAATAATGGCTTGGTATCCAGCCGGGAATCATCTCAGACACAAATTTAGTAACAACGAAATGGTCCATCCCATAGCAGACCAGCATGATCCCAAAAAATATCCTGCCATACAGAGCAAGACGGCCCAGCCAGCGGATCAACCCCGAATGATCCGTATCAGCAGGGTAGGAGCTCGCCATTATGAATGAACTGCCTACAAAGGCGGATTCTTCGATTGCTGCGGACCATCCGAGTAGCGAATGCCCGTCCGGGCTGAAAAACAAATAATAAGGGCAATAGACCAGCACCAGCAACACCAGGAAAACCCCGCCCGAAATAAGGGCGACTTGCCGTGCCTTCCAATTGATCAGCATGGCAACCCCGGAAAGCGTAAATAGGACACCCCAGGCGTAGGCGAAAAGATGATAAACTAAACCTGGTGAGTCTACACCAGGCAGGAAGTCGCCGCCAATCTGGCCATACGCTAGTTGCTGTATCCCCATAGCTATTATGCAAAGGCTATAGGCTATTCGGCTTAACTGTATAATAGTACCCATATTTCTGAACTAAATTTCAATTTGATCACCGGATCCCGCTGACCACGACAAATTCTCCCGGCACCTCATATCCATCCCCTTTTTTATAAGGGACTAAGCAGGCCAGGTAATCGGAATGGACCTGCTCCTTTGTCGAATCGTCGAACTTGTTATAAGCCAGCGCTACCGGCCCCCCGACAAAGGCGGCGCCGAGGGCCTCGTTTGCATCTTTGTAAAACAAGTTGGATCGGATGCGACGTGCAGTGAGGTTGGAGAAACCGGCCGCTTTGAGATTCAACTCCAGTACGCCCGGGTTACCCAGGTTAAAGAACATTGGGCAGACCTCTGAGGTAACATGCCGGTCGACGATCTCAAACAGCCCGGCCCATCCACAATGCTGGCGCTGACCCCAAACCGCGGCGATAGCCCGTCCGCCGGGCTTCAACACGCGATACATTTCTTCCAAGGCTTTTAGCGGCGCAGGCATATACATCAGCCCCAGCGCACAAAGCGCGACATCGAACGATCCGTCGTCCAACAGCAGCTCTTCGGCATCCATCCGCTCGAAACGGACCCGGGCCGCACCGTTTTTTGCGGCCACAGCGGAGGCCAGTCCAACCATTTTGTCTGAAATATCGGTGCCGAGCAGGGTCCCATCCGCTATTTCTTTCAAAGCCCGAAAGCTTACCAGGCCTGTGCCGCAGGCAATATCCAAAACGGTCTCCCCCGGGCGTAGTTCGGCCATTTCGAACAGCAGATCCTGGGCTGGCTTCAACTGCTCCTGCCAGAATGCCTGGTAATAAGGAGAGGCCTTGTCCCAACCGTAACGCTGAATTCTCCTTTGAAAGGCTGGTTCCATTCAATGCGGTTTGTGGGAGACTATTTTTACTTCCCGGCGGCAGCGCTGGGAACGACTGAAAACATCCAAATAAGGACTGTGCCTGTCCGCTTCATCCAGCATCTGCATGATCAGTTCTTCCGCTGCATCGCTGTCGATGGTAACGGTATAGCGTACTTCCAGGTACCCGGGCGGAACACCATGCGTCGTTCCGAACAAAGCACCATCATCATAGTCGGCCTGGACTTCTACTTCGAGACCTGCAACCGGGATGTCCATTGCGGCGGCCCTCAACATATAGCCGATAGCCAGACAGCTTCCCAGAGCAGCCCGGCCATAAACCCCCGGTGTAGGACCTGCGGCGTTCCCCCCGACCTGTCCGGGCATATCCGCGATAAAGACCCAGCTGCCTTCCCTGATCTCACAGGTAAGCCCATCTTTAATCGACGCTTTTGAGGTTCCAGTGCCATGGCCGATTGCCGGTCGCTGCTCGAGCGCGGCCGCAACCCGGCGAAAACCGGCGCGTATTTTTTCATGAGCAGGCATAGTGGAGGTTTGAAGAAAGATACGAAATTCACTATATTTAAGGAAATTATACCGCTTTTATGAAAAGACTCTACCTCTTATTCGTTCTAAGCGCATCCGCAATAGCCCCTGCCACGGCTCAAATAACCACACCCGTCGATTCGATCCCTTCCATACTCTGCAAAACATGGACGGTAAGCTATGCCCTCATGGGTGATATGAGGATCGACATGAAGCCGGGCGTCCAAGCTATGGATTTTCAATTTGTAAAAGATAAGACCTTACTGGTCTCCGCCGGACCGACCAACCCAAAGACAAAAGGTACCTGGGTGTACGACGCCGCCACAAAAACCGTCAAGCTGACCATCAATGGGGAAAATCGGGGAACGGTCACCAAATTGCAGGCAGATCAACTGATCATTTCTATGGACACCAAAGACGCCACTCCGGATAACCCCATGGTGATAAAGTTGGTCTACAAAGTAAAAGGAAGTTGAGGTAGCACCGCATTATCCATTAAACTGCCGGAGGTGGTGATCCGCATGTTTATAAGCAAGCCATCCCGTCTGCTCCCCCGATATCGGTCCAAAGAACGGGTGCATGATCTCCGGTCCCGGTTTTGCCCCATATGATTCAAGCAACGCGATCCACGCAGCCTTTTCCACCGCGATATCCCCTTGGTCCCGGATGATCAATTCAGGTATTGTAGGTGTATTCTTCGCCAAAGGCCGTTCGTCGGATATTAACCGGGCAAGTGCTATCCGGCCAAAGACGCGGCCAAGAAAATTGCGTTTATAAGTTGTCCTGCCGAGCGACATCTCTTCCCAAAGGCGGCAGTGCTTGACCATCTGGTAGAGATTCATTTTACCCCAGAGCGGCGCCGTGCCGGGTGTCAGGGCATTGACCCGGGCAATAATGCCGGCCCGGATGTGCTGGTCATAGATCGATTTCATGGACGTGGGAGTTGAGCAAGTGAAAACCAGTTACCGGAATCATCCTTAAAAATGGCTTCCGTGCCATAAAATTCCTTTGTCGGAGCTTTGGTAAATACCACACCTTTCGCTTTCATCTCTTCATAAGTGGCATAGATATCATCACACGTAAATACCGCCACGCCAAAGGTTCCCTCCTTGATCATCCCGGAGAGCAAGGCAACCTTTTCAGCCGAGTACATACTATTGTTGACGGGCGAGAGAACAATTTCCACGTCCGGCTGCCCGGGAGCAGATACCGTCAGCCACCTCCCGCCTTGCGGCATGGGGACATCCACGACTGCTTTGAATCCCAGCTTGTTTACATAAAAATCGTAAGCGCTGGCCTGGTCGAGTACCATTACGCTGCTGTGCGTCATTTTAGAGATCATTTCCTTTTTTTATCAAAGGAAGCCAATAAACGCACACGCGATTTATCGAAAATTGTCATTTTGTGATCCAGCCACGGCTTTCGGCAAAACAGCCCGGTACAAACCGTAGCGGCACCTTGGCTTTTTCTGCTTTGAGCGCTTGCTGCTGGTCCAGGTAGGCGGATGGGGTGAGACCCTGCGCGCGTTTGAATAAAAGGCTGAAGGAGCCCAGGCTTTCGAATCCGACGGCGTAACATGCTTCGGAGACAGTCATACCGGCACCCAACAACTCCATGGCCTTTTGAATACGCACGAACATCAGGTATTGATGCGGTGTACGGCGGTAAGTATTCTTAAACAGTTTGATAAAGTGAAACTTGGAAAAACTGGCCTCATCCGCTATGAGATCCAGGTCGATGGCTTCCGCATAGTGGTTGTCTATAAACAACTTGGCCTGGACGAGGCGGCGGTATAGGTACATTTTGGGATAAGTGTTGTCCTCCATATATACGCCAAACTTACGATAAATGCCTATCTTTACCGCCCTACCCGTACCCGCCAAGCCAATATCCCGTACCCCCCAAGCCAATATCCCGCACCCTGCCTATGGAACAAAACTCGCTGTTTTCGTTATGGCAAAGAGGATATTGATCTTGATTGCGCTGCTGACAGGATTGGGCACTACAGGTTTTGCCCAGGCGCTTTTTATCTTTTCACCCGCTACGCTCCCGGATGGCCTATATGGGTCGACCTATACCAATCAAAGCCTGACCGTGATCGGCGGCGTCGCGCCGTATACCTTTTCAATTACCACAGGAAGCCTGCCGCCGGGCATGTCCCTGTCTACCGACGGCACCATATCCGGCACGCCTACCGCCGCAGGCAATTATTCATTTAACGTTACCGCCACGGACAGCGACCCGTTAGGGCCGTTTTCCGGCTCACAGAATTATACCCTCGTCGTCGATCAGGCTGCTTTAACGATCACCGCAAATAATGCCACCATGCCATATGGCGGCACTTTCCCTACTTTAGGGGTCAGTTTTAGCGGGTTCGTCAACGGCGACAACGCGTCAAATTTGACGGTTCAGCCATCCCTGACCGTACCGGCTAATGCCAATTCCGCCGCCGGTACTTACACCATTACGCCTGCCGGTGCTTCAGATCCCAATTATACCTTCAGCTACGTCAGCGGAACATTGACGATTACAGCCGTGCCCCTGACAATTACCGCAAACAATTCAAGCATGACCTATGGGGGAACGGTTCCGTCCCTGAGTGTCTCGTATAGCGGTTTCGTAAATAGCGACAATGCATCGAGCCTCACGACCGCACCCACCGTATCTACCACGGCAACCTCTGCCCCCGCCGCCGGAACATACCCGATCACTGCCTCCGGCGCGGTGGACCCAAACTATACCATCACCTACGTGTCCGGGACCTTAACGGTGGGCAAGGCCACGCTGACGGTGACTGCCGACTCTAAATCAATGCCTTACGGCGGTCCACTCCCGGCCCTGACGATCACCTACACCGGGTTTGTCAACGGGGACGCGGCCTCCAGCCTCACCCCGGCACCCACGGTCGCTACGACGGCCACCGGATCCTCTCCCGCCGGCACCTACCCGATCACGCCGGGTGGGGGCGCTTCCAACAATTATACCTTTGTTTATGTCAACGGGACCCTTAGCGTAGCACAAGGCGCACTGACCATCACGGCCAACCCGGCGAGCAGCGTCTATGGCGCACCCCTGGCGCCAAACGGCTCGCTAACGGTGACATACAGCGGCTTCGTGAACGGCGACGGCCCGGGCAATCTGTCGAAGTCACCTACGGTAACCAACTCTGCTACTCCGAACGCACCCGTGGGCAGCTATACGCTTACGCCCTCCGGCGCGGTTGACCCGAATTATACGATTGTCTATTTAAACGGTGTGTACTCCATCACCCAGGCGCCCTTGACCATTACTGCGGCCAACCAGAACATGAACTACGGCGCCGCAGTCCCCAACTTTACATTGAACTATCAAGGCTTTGTCGCCGGTGACAATGCAAACAGCCTGACAACCCAGCCCACCATAACGACGACGGCTGGTTCACCCCCCGCGGCAGGCACTTACCCTATCACCCCATCCGGCGCCGTAGATCCGAATTACAGCATAACTTATGTAGCGGGCACATTGACCGTGCAAAAGGTTAACCTGACGATCGCCGCCAGCAATGCAAGCATGACCTATGGCGGAGCCTTGCCGACCCTGAGCGTTTCGTATAACGGTTTTGTCAATGGCGACAATGCTTCCAGCCTGACGACCCCACCTACCGTATCTACAACGGCAACCTCAGCGTCCCCCGTCGGATCATACCCGGTGACGGCTACCGGCGCAGTCGACCCTAACTACAACATCACCTACATGCCCGGAACCTTAATGATCGGCAAGGCCACATTGATCGTGACAGCTGATAATCTAACTATGCCTTTGGGCGGCCCCCTGCCAACCCTCACGC
>DASZJO010000151.1:0-69483 GCA_035948015.1 Puia sp. | reverse complement strand
TTATCGATCACCAACCGGATCGGATCGGGCCCTTCCCACAACCGGACCGTCAACGCCGGATCGTCCATCATCGCAGTCCGTGTTCCGACCAATATCGCCGCTTCCTCCGCCCGCCACTTATGGACCAGCCGGTTGCTGTATTCATTGGAGATCAATATCCGATCGCCTTCCCCCGCCATCTTGGTCCCGCCTGCCACCCCGATCCCCCCTCCTATCTTGCCGTCCCCACTCTGCGCCCACTTCAGTAAAATATATGGCCGGTGCTTCGTATGGAATGTAAAAAATCTTCGATTCACCTCCGCACACTCAGCCTCCAAAACGCCCACTATCACCTCTACGCCAGCCGTCCTCAACTTCTCGATCCCCCTTCCGTTCACCTGTGGGAAAGGGTCGCGGCAACCAACAACAACCCTGGGAATTTGTTTTTCAATGATAAGGTCAGCGCATGGGGGCTGCTTGCCGTAATGCGAACATGGCTCCAGTGAAACATAGATCGTGGATCTGACGATCAGTGGCCTGTCCACCTCCTTCACTGAAGCGATACAATTGGCCTCCGCGTGCTTTTCGCCGTATCGCTCATGATATCCTTCCCCGA
Source organism: Puia sp. (assembly GCA_035948015.1). GTDB lineage: Bacteria > Bacteroidota > Bacteroidia > Chitinophagales > Chitinophagaceae > Puia. Next base: position 68,888 of record DASZJO010000151.1, on the reverse strand, counting down.
TGATCCGCTCCTCGCCCGTCTCAGGATTTGAATAGACCAACACCGACCCCACCATGGGATTGGGCGCCACATACCCCGCCCCAAGAAGAGCGAGCTCCAAACAACGACGCATATATGTTTCCGGCGAAGACAAGGCGCAAATTTACGCAAACTGGACTATTTTTACGGAATGGATCTCGGGCAGGCGCAACGACAATTGACTACCGATCTGACGCCACTCTATGGCAGCCGCGAAGCGGCACTGATGGCCGACTGGGTTATGCAACACCTCACCGGTCACGGGAAAGTGGACCGCCTGATTCGCCGCACCGAACTCCTTCCGGAACATACCCTGAAACAATATTATATCTATCGCAGCGAGTTGCTTGCCCATCGCCCTGTTCAATATGTTCTTAGGGAAAGCTGGTTCGCCGGTCAGTGTTTTTATGTTGACGACAATGTCCTGATCCCCCGCCCCGAGACGGAGGAGCTCGTCGAATGGGCCACCGAAACTATCACTTCTCCCTCTCCATCCGGCGCCATTCTCGATGTCGGCACCGGCAGCGGCTGCATCGCCATCACTCTTGCCCGGCAATTCCCCTCCCTCCCCATCCACGCCTGCGACATCAGCACCGGCGCCCTCAACGTCGCAGCCCGCAACGCCGCCAACCTCGGCGCCAGCATTACCTTCCACCACCTCGACTTCCTCGACCGGCATGCCTGGACCGGTCTACCTCCGATCCAATGGCTGATAAGCAACCCGCCATATATCCCGTCATCCGAACGCTCCACGCTGGCCCCGCATGTTGCCGATTCGGAACCGCCTCTCGCCCTTTTCGTACCCGACGCCGATCCACTGCTTTTCTATCACGCCCTCGCCGAATTTGGCGCCCGTCTGCTGATGCCCGGCAGCGCCGTACTGGCCGAAACGCACGAAGACCTGACACCCGCCGTCGCAGAGGTTTTCCGCTTGGCCGGCGCCATCCATGTCGAAACCCGTAAAGATTTGATGGGAAAAGATCGTATGATAAAAGCAACCTGGTAACCCCGCCTACTGGCCAACCGCCGCATCAAACCCGCCGCACCGCGCAGCACCAACCCGCACCAAACCCTCACCCCGCGCAGCCCCAACCACCCGAATGCCCCCTATTTCACCCCATTCCTATCCACCGCCAGCACCGTCCTTGCCCCCAATTCCCGCGCCACCCGCATCACCGCCACCACATCATCGACCGGCACCGACTTGTCCGCATTGATCACGATCGAAGGCTGATCCGTCTCTTTCGCCAGGAACGGCTGAAGCTGCGCCTTCAACTGATCGACCGTGACCTTTGTCGTTCCTACATAGAACTGCTTGTTGGCATCGATGGAAACCACCACCGTCTGCTTGGCCTTGGTATCGCTCTTTGACTTTGGCTGCGTAAGCTTCACGACATTGGGATTCGCCAGCGTACTCACGATCAGGAAGAACAACAGCAAGATGAACAGAATATCGTTCAACGGCCCCGTATGGACCTCAGTTTCAATCCTATGTCGGTTGCGTAAATTCATATTATCTCGCCTCCTCCTGCAGAATGTCGATAAAATCCGCGCTGGCCGATTCCATTTTGTACGTCGCCTTGTCGATCTGGGAGTTGAGGAAACGATACCCGATATACGCGATGATCCCGATGATCAACCCCGAAGCCGAAGAGATCATCTTCACATAGATCCCGCCCGCAATATTGGAAATACTGTATTCCCCCGTGCTCGCAATACTGTAGAACAACTGGAACATCCCGAAGATCGTCCCCAGGAACCCGAATAACGGCCCCAGGTATGCGATCGCCGACAGGATCGCCAGGTTCTTCTCCATCTTATATAATTCCTGCTTCCCGACCGTCTCCATGCTCCGCTCGATCGCCGGGATCTCTTTGCCTACCCGCTGAATACCCTTGTCAATAAGCCGGGCAACAGCCGTCGGCGTATTTTTCGCAAGGTTGCGGGCAGCCGAAACATTCCCCGTGACGATATTGTCCCGGATAATATTCATAAAATTGGCTTCGAGCTTCGCCGCCTTCGAAATGGCTATATAACGTTCAAAGAAGACAAAGATCGCGATCACCAGCAGAACCGCCAACGGGATCATCAGCGGTCCACCCTTCATCAGAATGTCAAAAAGAGTTTCTTTTTGTTGCGCTGCCACCTGCGCAGCCCTTGCCAGGCTATCCTTGATCTGTGCGGAGTCTACAATGATCTGTAGGAGAAATAGATTCATTCGGTAAAATATAAATGTTTACGCCTATAACGATCTCCGGAGAATTCTATTTTTTAACAAAATGCTAAAGTTTGCCATGCAGCACAATATGGGCCCTCCGAACCGTATCAAACCCTCCAAAACCGCGCCACATCAAACCCCGCCATCTAGTTAGTACCCGATGCCTTCACCATCAGCGACTGGATCTGCCGCATGGTATTCTCCATCCCCTGGCTGCTGCCATCCAGGAAAATGATATTCCCCTTACCGACCTCCGCAAAATTCTTGATCGCCTCTGTCCACATGCTGAACAGGATCACATTGGTATCCAGGTTGGCCTTCTTCATTTCCTCTGCGGCCTCACTCATCCCATGGGCCACTTCCTGCCGGAACAGCGCCACCCCCTGGCCGCGAAGCCGGGCGGCCTCCCTTTCGGCCCCGGCAGAGATCTTGATCGCATTCCCCTCCGCCTCCGCCGCCTTGGTTTTCGTGATCAGAAGGGCTTGCCCTTCATTCTCGGCGGCAGCCTTCAGGTTATTGCTCGCCACCACCCTGCTCATCGATTCGAGGATGGCCTTGTCAAACGTAATATCGTTGATCTGGAGATCCATCAGGTGATAGCCCCATTCTTCCAGCGAACGATCGATCTGGTCTTTCACGAATTCGACGATATCTTTCCGCAAACCCAGGATCTCCGCCTGCCTCTTCGTCGCCACAAATGACCGGATGCTGCCCTCGATCGTCCGCGTCAACGCCTGCATAAGGTCGCGGTCACTGATAAACTTGAAGGCCACCTTCTTGATCGTCTCTTCATCCGCATTCTGCACCGCATACAACAACATGCTTTTGAAATATACATTGGCCTGGTCCGCGGTGACCGCCTGGAACTCCAGCTCGACCGACCGGTTCTGAATAGAGATCCGCTTATTTACCTGCTCCAGGAAAGGCACTTTGAAGTTCAGACCGGGCCGCAGGATGCGCCGGTATTTGCCGAAGAGCGTAACTACATAAATATAGCCCTGGTTGACCGTGACCCAGCAGCTGAACAGGACACCGATCAGCAGCACTATGAGAGCGATCCCAAAGACATTAACCGATTCCATAAAACAATTTTTTCCGGTGAATGTACGCTTTTTATTTATATGGTAACTTCGCATCGAACGCAAGCAAATGACAAACAACTACGACGTGATTATCATCGGCGGGGGTCCCATCGGCATCGCATGTGCCCTGGAAGCCCGCAAGGCCGGGCTCGACTACCTTGTCCTGGAAAAAGGCTGCCTTGTCAACTCCCTCTATAATTATCCTGCGAACATGACCTTCTTTTCCACCTCGGAAAGGATCGAGATCGGTGGTGTACCCTTCGTCAGCAATAACGTAAAACCCAACCGGAGCGAAGCACTCGAATACTACCGCCGCGTTGCGGTCTCCCATCACGTGAACATCCACCTGCAGGAAGCCGTCAGGGATGTCCGGCCCATACAGGGCGGTTTTGAGGTTATCAGCGCACATCGGACATATCACGCAGCCAACGTCATCCTGGCTACAGGATTTTACGACATCCCCGTGCTGATGGACATCCCCGGGGAAAACCTGCCAAAAGTTACTCACTACTATAAGGAACCGCATTTCTATGCGATGCAGAAAGTGGTCGTGGTGGGCGCCAGCAATTCGGCGGTGGACGCCGCCCTCGAGACCTGGCGGAAGGGCGCTGAAGTTACAATGGTCATCCGGGGCGATGGGATAGGACCGCGCGTCAAATATTGGGTGAAGCCCGATATCGAGAATCGCATTAAGGAAGGTAGTATCAAGGCTTATACCCATTCTACCCTGAAAGCTATCCGACACCATGACGTCGATATCTCCACGCCCGAAGGAATAGTCACTATACCCAATGACTATGTCATCGCCCTCACCGGCTACCAACCCAACTTCGATTTCCTCCGTAAGGTGGGGATAACCCTTTCCGACGACGAAAGGTTGCAGCCCTTTTACGACCCTGCAACCATGGAGACCAATATCCCCGGTTTGTACCTCGCAGGAGTCGTCTGCGGCGGAATGAATACCCACGTCTGGTTCATCGAAAATTCCCGAGTCCACGCCGGGATGATCGTTAGGAACATTCTTCACCGGAAGGAGCAACCGGCCCCGCTCATGACCTTTCCTCCCACACCCTGATCAGGTGCACACATGTCTCCACCGACTTTTGCATATCCTGGATACTCACATACTCATGTTTACCGTGAAACGCCATCTCGCCCGTAAAAAGGTTGGGGCAAGGCAACCCCATGAACGACAGCCGCGACCCATCCGTACCGCCGCGGGCGCTACTTTGATGCACCGTTAGCCCGGCCCGGCGTATCGCCTCCCTGGCAAATTCCGTCACCTGGGGATACTGATCCAGCACCTCCTTCATATTCCGGTACTGCTCCTTCACCGTGATCTCTGCCGTTGCGCCCGGCCAGGCAGCAAGCGTGTCCTCAACCCTTTCCCGGAGATGAGCCTCATAGGCGACCAGCTTCGCAGTGACAAAGTCGCGGATAATGAATTCCACCACCGCTTTCTCGGCGATTCCCGACATCCGCACCGGATGCACAAAACCATAACGGCCATCGGTCGTCTCCGGCGACCACTCGTCTTTCGGAAGGGAGTCCACAAAACTGGATGCTACCTTCAGGGCATTGACCAGTTTGTCCCTTCCGTAGCCCGGATGGGCACTTATCCCATGAAAGGTCACAGTCATCGAATCCGCAGAAAAGGTCTCATCCTCCAGCGTTCCCCGTTCACCCGCGTCGAGCGTATAGCCGAAATCCGCGCCAAGCCGTCCCAGATCCAGCTTATCCACCCCCCGGCCGATCTCTTCATCCGGCGTAAAAACAATCCTCACCTTCCCACGCCTTACCTCCGGATGCCGCATAAGAAAATTTGCCGTATCCATGATGACCGCCACCCCCGCTTTGTCATCCGCCCCAAGCAGGGTAGTACCTGAAGCCGTAATAACATCATCGCCCTTCCGGCTGGCCAGGTAAGGATGCTCGAGGGGACTGATCACCTGGGCCGGGTCATCCGGCAACACCAGGTCGCCGCCATCATATCGGGCGTGAACGATCGGTTTCACCCCATGCCCCGTACAATCAGGGGCAGTATCCATATGGGCGCAGAGGCAGATCACCGGGACGGATTTGTCCGTATTCGCCTCCACCGTCGCCATCACGTATCCATACTCGTCCATTACCGCGTCCGCCAGCCCGGCCTCCCGCAACTCCCCAACCAGCAACCTGCCCAGATCTTTCTGCTTTTCGGTAGAAGGGTGGCTCCCGGACTGTGGGTCGCTTTGTGTATCGATCTGTACATAGCGGAGGAATCTTTCCGCCACAGTAAAAGCATAGATTTCAAACATGTTCGTACATTTGGTTTAATGTCTAATTGAACTGGCTCCACCAGATTTGCTGGCGAATATAACGACTATGCCCGATCCGACGACCACGTCCCCTTCAACGACCTCGCATGGTCCGGCGACTGCGCCCGGTTCAACGACCCCGCACGGTCCGGCGACCACGCCCGGTTCAACGGCAAAAACTCCGCTGATCCGCCAGCCTTGGCTGCGCCTCATTCTATTCGGCTGTACCTTTTGCGGAATTGCCCTGCTGATAGGCGTCCCGGCGATCCTCACCGTTACCGGCGCCCACGTCGAAGACCTGGAGAATGACACTTTCCAGCTACTTTCAGGATTGATGGCCGGCGACTATCTGTGGCTGATGTTGTCGTTGGAATTTGTTACTTCAGTTATAAGTGTAAGTGTATTCCGGCTGCTGATCGAACGGCGGGACTTTTCCGGACTGGGATGGACGCTGGACGGCTACACAGGCGAAGCCCTGACCGGCTTCTTTCTCGCACCCGCGCTGCTCGGCCTCGCTGCCATCATCGTCCTGCTGAGCGGCCACCTCGAATGGACCGACATCATCTGGCAGCCTTCTACGCTTTTTATTTCCTTCGGCTGGATGACACTCATCGCCTTTAGCGAAGAATTGGTATTCAGGGGATACATCCTCGGTAACCTCATGGAATGGATACCAAACAAATGGATCGCCCTTGGCATCTCTTCCGCCCTATTCGCCGCCTATCACGCCATCACGCCCGGTATTCATACCCTCGCCTTCGCCAACTTATTCCTTGCCGGGATGCTCCTCGGAGTCAATTACATCTTCACCAAAAATCTTTGGTTCTCGTTTATGCTCCATGTCGGCTGGAATTTTTTCGAAGGCCCCATCCTTGGATTTCGGGTAAGCGGGGCCTCATTCCCGTCCCTCTTTCAGGCGGAACCTAACGGCGATCTCTTTATTACCGGCGGGGACTATGGATTGGGGGGATCGATGCCGATGACGCTCCTTCTCCTTATTGCCCTGCTCGTCCTGGCATGGGCCTTCGAACGGAAATATCAACGCGTAACCGTAACGACAGAGGGCACACCCGATACCTCCACACCCCCTACGGCATAATAATGCGCGAAACACCCTTGATCTCTACCAACTCAAGATCGAAGATCAGATCCTGACCCGCCAACTGATGATTGGCATCCAATATCACCACTTCGGGCTGGACATCCACCACCAACACCGGGATCTGATTTCCTGAATTATCGGTCATCACCAGCTGCATGCCCACTTCAGGCTTCATCTGCGGCGGGAATTGCTCGATCGGATACTCGATGATCGCCTCGGGGTCCCTGGCCCCATAGGCAAACTCTGCGGGAATTTCGATGGTCTTTTTTTGTCCTACGGTCATCCCCATCACCCCATCGTCAAATCCTTTGATTACCATCCCGCTTCCCACCTCAAACTCCAGCGGCGGACGACCTTCGGACGAATCGAATGTCGAACCGTCGGTCAGCCTCCCCCGATAATGGATTTTTATTGTATCTCCGCTTTGAACTTCTTGTGCCATTTCTGCTATTATTTATAATTGCTCCCGATATCGGGGTCCGATGCAAGGTAGGATTAAATAATTAAATTGTGGCTGTTTCCAACTAACCGCAACCTAAATAATACACCATGCGAGCTGCTTTTTTTTCGCTGATTTTCATACTGTTGTCTGGGGTAGCCGACAGCCAGTCCACTGCGTCCGCAGGCGCCCGCCCACTCGCAGGCCCAGAGCCCGCCACACTACCTGCGCCGCCCACCCGCATCCAGACCGGCGCCGACCAACTGGACCAATACCTGCCGCTGCTTCAGGGCCAGTCGGTTGCCGTATTTGCGAACGCGACATCGATGATCGGGATCACCCATCTTGTAGATACACTCATAAGGTTGGGGATCCATGTCAAGAAAATTTTTTCCCCCGAGCACGGGTTCCGCGGCGATGCCGACGCCGGCGCGACCGTAGCCAACCAAACGGACCCGCGCACAGGCATTCCCGTCATCTCCCTCTACGGAAGCAAGGTTAAACCTACACCCGACGACCTCGCCGACGTGGACGTCCTGCTCTATGACATCCAGGATGTCGGCGTTCGATTCTATACATACATCTCGTCCATGCAGCGGTTCCTCGAAGCAGCTATCGAGAATGACCGCCCGCTGATCATTCTTGACCGGCCCGATCCGAACGGCTCCTACGTGGATGGCCCCATCCTCGACACCAAATTCCGGTCCTTTGTGGGCATGCAACCCATACCCGTCGTCTATGGAATGACCATCGGTGAGTATGCCCGGATGCTGATAGGCGAGCAGTGGCTGGACCCCGCCGTGACCAACCAGCTCAACACTATCCATGCAATCAATCAATCCGCCGACCGCATCGATTCCCTCATGCATGCCCTCCGTAAACGGCCGGTCAATATCCGCCTGAATGACTTCCGCCTGATCGTCATCCCCTGCCTCAATTATACCCATAAAAGCAGGTATACATTACCGGTACCACCCTCCCCCAACCTTCCAAATATGCAATCCGTCTACCTCTACCCATCTCTATGCCTGTTCGAAGGCACCGCCGTCAGCCTCGGCCGGGGGACCTCCAAACCGTTCCAGCAATTCGGCAGCCCGTCATTTCCTCCGGGGCAATATTCCTTTACTCCTGTTAGCACGGCTGGCGCCCATAACCCGCCGCTTTTAGGACAGCTCTGCAACGGTTTTGACCTCAGCCAGGTCAATGTGGCCAAAGAGACCGGCAACCGCTGGAGCTTGAAGTGGATACTAAAAGCTTACTCCCTTTATCCGGACAAGGCCCATTTCTTTAACGGCAACGGCAGTACTTTTGACCGGCTGGCTGGATCGGCCATCCTCGAAGAACAGATCCGCCAGGGACTAACGGAAGAGGAGATCCGCAAAACCTGGGAGCCCGCCCTGAGCAATTTTAAAAAGATCCGTAAAAAATATTTGATCTATGCCGACTGACCCCCGTATCATATTCATGGGAACACCCGAATTTGCCGTAGCGTCCCTCGATGCGATCCTCCATGCCGGTTACAACGTCGTCGCCGTCATCACCGCCCCCGACAAACCCGCCGGCCGCGGAATGCAACTCACCGAAAGCGCGGTGAAAAAATACGCCCGCGAAAAAGGCCTGCCCATCCTCCAACCCGAGAAGTTAAAGGCTCCCGCCTTCCTCGACGAACTCCGCGCACTGGCTGCCGACCTCCAGATCGTGGTTGCCTTCCGCATGCTGCCCGAAGTCGTTTGGAATATGCCGCCGATGGGTACCGTTAACCTGCATGGCTCCCTCCTGCCGCAATACCGGGGCGCCGCTCCCATCAACTGGGCCGTCATCAACGGCGAAACCGAATCCGGTGTCACCACCTTCAAATTGCAGCACGACATCGATACCGGCAACATCCTCCTCCGCGAGAAATTATCTATCGGCCCCGACGAAACAGCCGGCGAACTCCATGACCGCATGAAAGAGATCGGCGCCCAACTTCTCGTCCGCACCATCGAAGGTCTCACCGCCGGCACCCTCACCCCCATCCCTCAGGAAAGCCTCCCAAACCTCCGCCATGCGCCCAAGATCTTCACCGAAACCTGCCGCATCGACTGGACCAAACCCACCGCTTCGATCTACAACCTGATCCGCGGCCTCTCTCCTTTCCCCGCCGCCTTCACCGAATTCGATGGCAAACTCCTTAAGATCTTTCGCGCCATCAAAGATCCATCCGTCCCAACCCTCCCCCCCGGCCAACCCGACACCGACAACCGAACCTGCCTCCGCTTCGCTGCCCCCGACGGCTACATCCGCGTCACCGACCTTCAACTCGAAGGCAAAAAGCGCATGAACGTCGAAGACTTTCTCCGCGGCTACAAACCCCGCCCGCAAAACCCCTGACCCACTATTGACTGACAGCTCCTTCAAGATCGACAATAGTGCCCGCAGGAAGAGCGGAACCACTGGTTATTTCAGCGTCGAAGTACCCGAAGGTCGTGATAAAAACCTCCCAGGTCCTGCCGCCATAATTGATGTTCGTTGTTCTATTGACAGAAGGAAGACATCCTCCTGAGATCGTGGCGATGTCATAACTGAGGTTTGGTTGCATGTTAAGTCCACTGGCGTAAAACACCATCGTGAAATCGATCATCCCATTCGAGGTGGTGATCTCATTGGTGGGCGAATGGAACGGAGTCAACATGTTAAAGGAACAGACGGTACAGGGTCGGGAAGGCGCCGGAACAATAGCTTCGGGAGCTCGAGAGGCAGTAGAAGCTGATGAAAATTTCGCTGGGCGTAATCCTGCCTGGGAGAGAACGGCTAAAGAGAACAGGAAGGCCAGTCTTACTAGACCGGGGAACAATGTACGCATAAGATTAGGTTTAATTGTTAAAAGTGAGATTCTGGTTGATTGGGGAAATTAGGAAAGAATTGGTATTTCACCAATAGATGTCTCCCTGTATGCCACTGCAGCGTGACCTCAATAACTCAACCGCAAAATTAAAACTAGAAAAATTTTCTCTTTGGAGAGCAGGATCACGCAACGGTTTAGGACTTATTTTGCATTTTCGACAAGCAGGCGCTCGGAAGCGGCGAGGCTGAAGGTCTCCTGGCGATTGTCATAAGTGATGTCCATCGATCCGTCAAAAGGTTCGATAGACTTGATCTTCATTTTCGTTCCCAGCCTGATGTTCCGGTTGTTGAGGAATTTCAGAAATTCGGCAGAGGTATGGATGACAGCGGAGACTTTGACGATATCACCGGCATGACATTCGGACAACTTATTGTATGATATCCAGGCTAATTTTCCATTTTTATCGGGGATCGGGGCGCCATGGGGATCGAACTTCGGAAAACCCAACAATTCGTCAAGTTTATCAAAGAATACCGTTGACCGGACATGTTCTACCTGTTCAGCTATGTCGTGCACTTCTTCCCACCCGAATCCCATCTTATCTACCAGGAACATTTCGGTCAGGCGATGCTTCCTGACAACGAGCGCCGCCTCTTTTTTCCCTTTTTCGGTGAGCCGGAGTGGCTTATAGCTTTCGTAATGCACTAATTTTTTCTCCGCCAGTTTTTTCATCATGCTGGTAACGGTTGGCATCTTGATACCCAACTGTTTCGATAATTCGTTTACGTTTACTTCGCCTGCATTGTTCGCCAGGTTGAACAAGGCCTTCAGATAGTTCTCCTCCGTCAGGGAAATCATGATTCAAAAATACCTAAAAGTTTGATCGAGTATGAAATAAAGATAATTGTCGTAAAATATTTTGTTAGATGATTCTAACATCATAGTTTTGGACATATAATTTTCCGATAAACATGCTGCAAAAGCTACTCTTCATGACGTTTTTCACCTGGCTATCCCATGCAGGATTGGGTCAGAACAATTTGATTTCCGCATCCCAATCCAACCCCGACCCAACCCCTTCCGCATGGAACTTCCACGCTCAGAATACCGATATAGTTCAGGGGGACCTGCCCTTTCGCGCCAAATACTCCGGCCCGAACAGCCTGAACAGCAAAGGTGAGGTTCAGGAAACCGTTACACTGAACCTGTTTGCCGGTGTGCGGTTATGGCGTGGCGCCGAAGCCCATATGGACTTTTTGATGTGGCAGGGCTTCGGCCTTACCCAAACCTTCGGCATCGAAGCATTCCCTAACGGCGACGCCTACAAAGCCGGCACCAGGGATCCCAACTATACGTTTGCACGTTTGTTCATTCGTCAAACTATCGGCCTGGGCGGCGATCAGGAGGATGCGTCCGACGACCAGCTCGCGCTTGCGGGCAAACGGGACATTTCGCGGCTTACCCTCACTGTCGGCCAGCTTAGCCCACTGGATATTTGTGACAACAACACCTTCGCGCATGACCAGCATACACAGTTTATGAATTGGGCGATGATGGCCAACCTCACATGGGATTACGGACAGAATACCATCGGATATACCACCGGAGCTGCCCTGGAATTAAATCAGCGGAAATGGGCATTGCGCTATGGGTTTTTCCAAATGCCGCGTGACAAGAATGGTTTTACCGGGGATGATCAATATCTCACGTGGCCCCATCGCGGAGCCTACGGCCCATTTTTACGTGACTGGGCAATGATGGCCGAATTCGAGCGTCGTTACTGCATCTCAACTCATCCGGGAGCAATCCGGTTCTTGTCCTGGCTCGACGAAGCTAACTTTGCCAGCTACAGGCTGGCGACGGCCATGCTGCTGGCTAAGCCGCCGGATCTGAACAACATCGGTCAGGGATCGGGAGTAACTATCCCGGATTCTGCACGCGCCTTGCACCACAAATACGGCTTTGGGTTGAACTGGGAGCAGGAAGTTTCAAAGAACGCCGGCCTGTTTTCACGACTGGGCTGGACTGACGGCCACTACGATACCTGGACCTTTACCGACGTCGATTGGTCGGCATCACTGGGCGTGAGCCTAAAAGGAGACGCATGGCATCGACCCGGAGACACCTGGGGACTTGCATGTATCCTAAGCGGTGCTTCGCGCGATAATCAGCAATTTCTGAAGGCAGGTGGTACGGACATGCTGGATGGCGATGGGACGTTGAACTATGATCCGGAGAAAGTTATCGAAACGTACTATAATTTTAAGATCTGGAAAAGCGTTCAAGCCACGCTGGATTACCAGTATGTTAAGAACCCCGCATTCAACCGCGACCGTGGCCCGGTGTCAATCTTTGGAGTAAGACTGCATCGGGAATTTTGACGATGCCTCAATAACTCACCCCCACGCCAAACCTACCCTCCCTCTCCCCCAACTCCGCCGCCGCCGCATTACTCAGCCTCACCGTCAGACCCGCACTCTCCCTCATGTCCGGCAACTGCCCGAGTACTTTTGCATACACGCTCTTCCCCGTCGCCTGGTCCGTGATCTTCACGATCGCCCCGACCGGCACATTATTGATCAGCGCATAATATTTTCCATCCTGCCAGCCGCTGGTGCTCTTAAAGATGCCTGCCTGACCCATGACCGACCGACCTCCATCAGTAAAATCCCTCTTGAACCGACCTCCGTTAAAATGCGGGGCTGGCGACGAAATCTGCGCGCTCGCCGGCATCTCTGCAACAGGCCTGCTTACCCGCGGCGGCGCCTGAGCCGGCGTCACCTCTTCTTTGGGTGAATCTACCGCCATCGTTTCGACTATCGCCGCAGGCTTAACCGCCGGCTTCGCCGGAGACTTACTGACCGGGGTCGGCCGCGTGACCGTATCCATCTTTTCCGAAACCGCACCACCTCCGCTCGCAGCCTTCACCGCACCACCCCCTGAAACACCACCACCCCCGTCCGAAGCCTTCACCGAACCCCCCGCCGAAGCCGTCCCTGCTCCTCCACCCTGCGCCCCACCCCCCGCCGAAACCGCCCCACCCCCCGCCCCCGGCACAACCCCTCCCTTCGCCAGCGCTGACAAGGCCGTCTTCACTTTCAAATACCCGACAATCATATGTAACCCCGCATGCACCTCGTCCCCCGAGACATGATTCCATTTTTCCAGCACCGGTATCGGCACCTTGTTGTGATTCACACTGATCCGGTATAACCACTCTTTTTCCTGGACAATATGGAACACCGGCACCAGACTCTCTCCCGCCAACTTCTTTCCATCCTGAGAAAAATTCAGCGCCGTCAGCGGAACCCTCAGCTCCTCACCGATCGCCAACGGATGCGCAAACGTCAGATGATTGTACTTGGATAAAAGCTTGGGATCGATATTAAACATCCTCCCCACACTGTACCATGTCTCTTTCGCCACTACCGTATGTTCAAGATAAAGATCACCGGTCTGCCCCTGAATGAGCAACTCATCGGATTGGGCACGCCCCCATAAATTACCAAGCAGGAAAATGACAGTCACCGTCGATCGCATACCCAAATATAGCATCTCTTCACGGATCACGCTGGCGTATCCGCCACTCCTTAGGATAATAATTATTGATCCGACCGGGCAAGGCCTTTATCCAACCAAGGTTCAGTCCCGCGTATTGTACGAGCACCCACCCGCGACGGTCAGTATCCTGCACCAGTTCATCCTTTCGCAGATAGGAAAGCGCCTTCTCCCTGGACAGAGACACGACCGGTGTCCGGGGATCTGCCAGCATACTCAATGCCAGGTCATGTTCCGGAATAAATTCCTTCACCGATAATTTTCCGGCCGGCACCCCCGCCCGCCTCAGATAACAGGCTGACTGCAATGCCGGAAGCTCGGCCAGCAACGCTTCGGGGATCGCATGGATCAACCCGGCATGACGGAAATACGCAAGCCCCCGGTCCGCCCGCACCCAGCCCCTAAGCTTTTCTTCTTCTTTTCCAGGCACACGCTCCAGCCGATCCTTCTTACGGAAAGCTGCAAACGCTGCCCCGCCCGTCTTGCGTACACAAGCCATGTACAACCCCTCTCCCCGTACCTTGTCTGGATAGAACCGATATCCATATCCGCCCGACCTGCTCGCCGTCTCAACAATCCCCCATTCCGAAGGGATCCTCAACCGGCAGGTCGTCACACCCAAATCTTCGGCCATCCAATCAATGATATCTTCATTTTCTTCCCGGGAATATGAACAGGTCGAATAGACCAGTAACCCGTCCTGACGCAGCGCCGGCCAACTGTCCGCAAGGATCCGCTGCTGACGCTGATGGCAGAGCCGCACACTATCCGGGCTCCACTCCCGTACCGCTTCCGGTTCCCGCCGGAACAGGCCGCTCCCGCTGCAGGGCGCATCCACCACGATGACATCGAAATAATTTTCCAACCGTCCAAGATCATGCGGATCATTGCTGGTTACCACCACATTCGCAGCCCCCCACTTGACAATATTTTCCTGGAGGATATTCGCCCGGTTATGGATGACCTCATTGCTGACCAAAAGGCTGTCAGCAGACAACAACGATTGCAGCAGGGTAGTTTTCCCGCCCGGCGCTGCACAAAGATCCAGCACCCGCAGCGGACGAGACAAATCGACTGTCTGCCTCAAAACCTCCTCCAGGAACATACTCGACGCCTCCTGCACATAATAAGCCCCCGCATGCAACAAAGGATCCAACGTAAAGGAAGGCCGGCGGGACAAATAATGCCCCCACGACGACCACAGCACCCGCTCCACTGCCGCCTGCCCTCCAACCTCCTCACCCCGCTGCCTTCCGACCTCCTCACCCCGCTGCCTTCCGACCTCCTCTCCACCCAAACCCTCCGCCCCGATCGGCCATGCCCCAATCTGAACGCCATCTCCTTCCCCCCGCTTTCCCGGGTTCACCCGGACAGACGTCACCTGAACTCCACCGGCATGCACAGCCTCAAATGCGCCGCGATCAAACCCCGGAATACCCTGAAGTGAATTCAATAAAGGATCTGGTAAAATTGTCATAACACCACGTCGTCTAAAAGATTCTCCTGACCCTCCCCCCCATCCTCCGGCGCCGGCGTCGTCTTACGAAAACAATTGGCGAGCACCGCCACAAAAGCCACGTGCGCAAGGATCACGAGACCCCAAAAAAAATATTGCACCTCATGCATCCTGATCTGCCAGTTGATCCGGTAGTCGGCAGCAGAACTTGTCATCCGATAATACCTGTTCACTGCCATCGAGAAGAAAATATTCAACAAAAAAGCCAGCATGTATATCACACTATGTGCCCATGACAGCGCCCGGAACTTGTTCCGCCGGCGGATCAGCCAGTACACCAACGCCTCCGTCAGAGAAATGATCGGCCACATGAAAGCCCTCAGCAAGAATACCGGCGTTATCAGCGACCGCCCATATAATGTTAAGCCCTCCCCTGACAGCAAATGCAAAAGGGCCAAGATCCACAGCAATTGCAGAAGACCGAAGACCAGCAACACCCAGAAAGGCCCCGTAAAACTTCTTCTCATACGTATCAAAAAGGTACACAATATTTCTAAAACCGAATCGTAAAGTCCTGCTTCACCTTAAAGTCGTCCCGCAACACCACCAATCCAAAAAAGAAAAGATCGATCGTCATCATTACTCGCTGATCAGCCTTGATCTGCGCCCAGGCCTGCTCCATCTCCGCACTCCAGTGAATGTCATCAAAGATCAGCATCGCCGACGGTCCCGAATGCCGGAAGAGAAGGTCGAAATACCGCAGTGTCGGCTCATAACGGTGATTGCCATCCACAAAGGCCAGATCCACCGGCCCAACCTTCTCCAGCAACGGCGCCAACACGATATCAAAATTGCCCGTCACTACCTCCACTCCTTTGCCCGCCACAAAAGCCTTCACTCCTTTGCCCGACGAAGCCCCGGCGAAGGCGGCCGTCAGCCCAAGCCCCGAAAGATTCTCCGCGGCCCTTTTCGCAACCGCTTCCGAACCTTCGATCGTCCAGATTTTCGCACCGGCCGCCCCCGACGCCAGATATGCCGCCGACAACCCCAGCGATGTCCCGAGCTCCACCATTACCCCCGGCCGGTAATAATTGGCCAGCCGAAACAACAGCTGCCCCAATCGCGCCGGCTTGGCCGCATACCGGGCAATATCCGCCACCCGCCGCACCCGCACCCGCGCTCCACCACCCGGCCGCTCACGCCCTGACCCTCCCGTCCCCGCCACGCCCTCACCCCGCACCGACCCCGCTCCCATATCCTCTACCTCCAATACCCCCTCATCCTTCAATAACTGCTTCCGCAACTCCTCGATCGCCGTATAAGCCGCATAGGATGTCCCGTCGCACAGCACATTCCGCACGAAATCATATACAAAAGGAGAATGCATCCCATGCCCCTTACCATTGGCAGCCGTGAGATAGTAGCCGAGATAGTTGTAAGCCAGCCGAAGGCGCGAATACATATGCTTATTTTTTTCGCTGCCACACCTGGAAGCTATAGGCGAAAGCATGCTTTTCATCGGCCGGATGATCCATATTGCTGATCAATTCCCATTCACTCTCCTTGAACTCCGGGAAATAAGCATCCCCCTCGAGGACCGCGTGCACCCGCGTCAGATAGATCTTATTCGCAATCGGCAGGGCCTCCGCATAGATCTGACCCCCGCCCGCCACGAACGCCTCTCTGCAATCCGTCTCACCCGCCATCCGGATCGCTTCCTCCAGGCTCCCTGCCACCCGTACCTTCGGGTTGTGCGGATCCCAGTCGGGGTGACGCGTTATCACGAAATTGAACCGCCCCGGCAACGGCTCGCTCGACATCGACTCATAGGTCTTCCGCCCCATAATGACCGGCATTCCCCAGGTCGTATTCTTAAAATACCTGGTGTCATTCGGTAAATTCCACACCATGCCGTTCGCTTTGCCGATCACATTATTGGTGCTGGCGGCGACAATAAGACTAA
Organism: Puia sp.; assembly: GCA_035948015.1. GTDB lineage: Bacteria > Bacteroidota > Bacteroidia > Chitinophagales > Chitinophagaceae > Puia. The sequence goes on along the minus strand of DASZJO010000151.1, from coordinate 51,928 downwards.
TGATCATGCATTAAGATTTTGAATAACCGGACCCCGAATGGCAGGCCCCGAATTGTCGGCCCCAGCCGTTATTAGACCGCTACCGAAGCTTTGATCGCCGGATGGAACTGATAATTCTCCAGGTTGAAATCCTCGTAACGAAACCCGAAAATATCCTTGACCGCAGGATTCAGCTTCATCGCCGGCAGCGGATACGGCCGGCGGCTTAACTGCAGCCTTGCCTGCTCCACATGATTGCTGTATAAATGCACATCGCCGAAAGTATGGACGAACTCCCCCGGCTGGAGACCGCAAACCTGCGCCATCATCATCGTCAGCAGGGCATAACTTCCGACATTAAAAGGTACTCCAAGAAACACATCCGCACTCCGCTGATACAATTGACAGCTTAACTTCCCCGCCGCCACATAGAACTGGAACAGGACATGACACGGCATCAACGCCATCTTCGGCAGGTCCGATACATTCCATGCGCTTACAATGAGGCGGCGACTGTCCGGCGTCTTCCTGATCTGGTCCACTACCTGCGCGATCTGGTCGATCGTTTGGCCATCCGCTCCCTCCCAACTGCGCCACTGTTTGCCATACACGGGGCCAAGCTCACCACTCGCATCGGCCCACTCATCCCAGATACTCACCCCGTTCTCCTTCAGATAGCGAACATTCGTATCCCCCCGCAGAAACCAAAGCAGCTCATAGATGATGCTTTTCACATGCAATTTTTTCGTCGTCACCAGCGGGAACCCCTTCGACAGATCGAATCGCATCTGGTAGCCGAAGCAACTCGTCGTACCTGTGCCTGTCCGGTCCGTCTTGGCAGCGCCGGTATCCAATATATGTTGCAGAAGATCGAGATATTGCTGCATGGCTGCAATTTACAGAAAATGCGCCTTACCCCCACCCCCAACTTGCCCTTTCAAAAGAACTTGCGTATTTTAGTCCATCACCCACACCCCATAAAACCGCCCGATTGAAGCCCCTTTTCATCACTGCTCTCCTCTCTTGCTTTTATACCCCCCGGCGCAATTCATCCCGGCCCGGGGTTTGGATCTTGTTTGCCTCCCGACTTCGCAAACCGAAACGATTCCGCCTCATCTGCTTTCGCCCCCCTCCTTCAGACATGGGCCCCTCCTGGCTGGCTCATCGGCTTTGCGGCCTTCCGGGTGATTGGATCGAGATCAGGAATGGTATTTTATATGTCAATAACCTGGACGCGGATAAGGAATTGGACCTGATCCATATCTTCAAGGTGAACCGCAGCGATAGCAGCGCTATCCGCCATAACCCCAAACTCGCCTACACAGTCCCTCCCTATCCGGATATCGTTTATCTCACGCTCCGGGACCGGACCGTCCGCGATGACCGGTTACCGTGCGAGCAGTACGTCCTTCCACCAGGCCTCCGCAACGAAAGCACTTTCAGTATCTATAAAAAGAATTGGAATAACGACAATTTCGGTCCGGTCAAAGTCCCGCCGGGCTCGTGGTTCGTCCTCGGCGACGATCGGGCCCATTCCATCGATTCACGCCATTTTGGTTTTATTGACCACAAGAAATATGTCGGCACAGTACTATAAAATCACTCCGCCAGCAGGTGGTTCACCTCATCATAGATCTCCTTCTTCTGTTCTTCATAATGCTCCCCGGTCCCCGGTCCGCTGAACCCCGTATGGACCTTTTCGATCTGCCCCTTCTTATTTACAAATATCGTCGTCGGGAAATTGGCAATCTCGTCCAACTGCGGCAACGTTTTCGCCGCCTTCTGCGGATCAGTTACCGTAACCCCCGTGATCAGCATCGGATACTTCACATCGAAACCCTGCTGGAATAACCGGACGGCTTTTACCGACCGCGCAAAATCAGTACTCCGCTCATATGCCAGCGACACGATCTCCACACCCTTACTACGATATTCGTCATAGAACTTGCTGAGAAACCGCGTTTCATCCAGGCAATTGGGACACCAGGACCCCATGATCTGCACAAGCACAACCTTTCCCCTGAACCGATCGTCGCTAAAGGAAACCGCATGACCATCCAGATCTTTGAAACTAAACCCGAATGGCGCATCCTTCTTCCATTTGGTAATCGCAAACTGGTCCGTGAGGTGTGCCGCCGAATCCTTCACCGCGCTCCACGTTGAATAATTTACCGGACCGGCGTAATACTTTCCATCAACCAACGAATCCCCACGCCTGAGAGCCGTGAAATAATAGGCATGCGTACTGCCGTCCCACGTCGACAGTTTCAACGTGTCGCCGTCCATTATACCTTCCAGATACCGGAGATCCCCACCTGCATCCAGGAAAGTACCCGTTACGTCCGTGCCCTTTTGCCTGAACTCGCCAACCCGGAAGACAGTGTCCTTGCCATTCGACGACCGAAATACCGCAGCCCATCGCCCATCAACTTCGGCCGACAGCTCGGCCGTATGGTGACCCGTGAACCGGGAGCCTTCTCCATAAAAAGCCTTGAACGGCATCGCGCGAAAGGAATCCGCCAAATGAATGATCCAGACCCCCTCCAGATTCCCTTCCGCCGTGAGCGCGCCCCGCAGTTGCGACTCGAAGAACGGGAACCGGATCAACACCGAATCCCCAACAATAGAAATACTATCCACTTGTATCCGCTCCCCGGCATTCCGAATAAAGAGGATCTTCCGCCCCGCACTATCCTTCACTTCGAAATTGAAAACAACATTGTTCCCATCTTTTCGCTCGAGATAAGCCCGCCATTGCCCATCCCGAAAACCCGGATTACTCACACAACCCGACACGGCCAGGAGCACCATGACTCCACTAAAGATATATCGCAACATAGACATTGAACTGTTTATTATTTGATCTGCAATCTAATGAAAAATTATACCGGTTACGTCACCCCCCACAGCGGACACTATTAATATGATGAAATACATCATCCTTACACTGGACTTCGGCCGGCCCATGTACTTTATGGACCACCCGTTCCCAACTGGATTTTCGGTCTCGACAAATCTGGAACGGGCAATGGCCATATTCGGAACGGAAGAAGAAGCCATCCAGCGTTGCGACGAGCTCCAGACCGCCTCCGGCTTCAACTGCCAATACGTTAATATTTCCTCGATTGCCAGCCGCTTGCGGAACAACAAGTAATTGCCAACGGCATGCCTTGCCGATCCCCGGCCTCCGGCCCGTCATTCCAAATTCTCTAACATCTCCGCCGTCATTCGCCCCAGATCATATTCCGGCTTCCACCCCCAATCTGCCCGCGCCACCGAATCGTCGATGCTTTGCGGCCAGCTGTCCGCGATCCTCTGCCGGTAATCAGGCTTGTACTCGATCGTGAAATCCGGGATATGCCGCCGGATCTCCTCCGCAATCTCCTTTGGCGAGAAGCTCAACGCCGCTACATTATAGGCCGTCCGCACACTGATCTTGCCTGCCGGCGCCTCCATCAGCTCGATCGTAGCCCGGATCGCATCCGGCATATACATCATCGGCAGATACGTATCCTCTTTCAGAAAACAGGAATAGCTGCGGCTCTCCATCGCTTCATGGAAGATCTCCACCGCATAGTCGGTCGTCCCCCCGCCGGGCGCCGACTTGTAGCTGATTAACCCGGGATACCGGAGACTCCTGACATCCACCCCATACCGGCTATGAAAATAATTACACCAAAACTCCCCCGCGTACTTGCTGATCCCATACACGGTCGTTGGCTCGATGATCGTCCGCTGCGGACAATTTTGCCGCGGCGATGTCGGCCCGAATACCGCAATACTGCTCGGCCAGTACACTTTCTGCAATTTCTCCTCCCGTGCAATATCCAGCACATTCAGCAACCCCTGCATATTCAGGTGCCAGGCAAGATTGGGGTTCTTTTCCCCCGTAGCCGAAAGGATCGCCGCCAACAAATAGATCTGAGTGATGTTCTGCCGGATCACCTGCACATGCAGCATCTCCTTGTTCATTACATCCAGCGACACATATGGACCGGTTCCCTTCAAGAGCTCATTTTCCTCCCGGAGATCGGAGGCAACCACATTCGCATTTCCATAAATGCGCCGGAGGGCAAGCGTCAGCTCCACGCCGATCTGGCCGCTGGCACCGATAACCAATACTTTCTCTTTGGTCATAGCATGGGTTTGGGGAGCAAATATAGATTTTCGTACGTTTGCACCATGCAATTTCTATCCGACTTATTTCAACACCAATCCTACGACAAGAAAAATTTCTTCCTTATCGCCGGCCCCTGCGTCGTCGAAAGCGAAGAACTCGTCATGGAAGTGGCCGACAAAGTCTCCACCATCTGCCGCAACCTCGGCATCCCCTACGTCTTCAAAGCATCCTACCGCAAAGCCAACCGGACCTCCGCAGGCTCCTTCACCGGCATCGGCGACGAAAGCAGCCTTGACCTCATCAAAAAAGTGGGCGACAAATACAAGTTACCAACCACCTCCGACATCCACGCCCATGACGAAGCCGCACCCGCCGCCCGCTTCGTGGACATCCTGCAGATCCCTGCCTTCCTCTGCCGCCAGACCGACCTGCTGGTGGCCGCCGCGGAAACAGGAAAGATCGTCAATGTAAAAAAAGGACAATTTCTCAGCGGACCTTCAATGAAGTTCGCCGTAGATAAAATAAAAAAAGCAGGGAATACAAAGATCATCCTGACTGAAAGAGGTACCACCTTCGGCTACCAGGACCTGGTAGTCGACTACCGAAATATCCCCTGGATGAAGGATCACGGCACCCCGGTCGTTATGGACTGCACCCACTCCCTCCAGCAGCCCAACCAGACCAGCGGGGTCACCGGCGGCAACCCACAACTGATCGGCACGATCGCCAAGGCTGCTATTGCCACCGGTTCTGACGGCCTCTTCATAGAAACACACCCCAATCCGGCCATCGCCAAAAGCGATGGGGCCAATATGCTACGGCTGGATCTTCTACAGGGATTATTGGAACAGTTGGTGATGATCAGAAAAGTAGTAGCCAATTTTTAAGGGACGAACAGAGTCGGTCTTTCTGGAAAATAAGAATTAAAAACGGGACAAATACAAACCCTCAAAATAAGTCCGGACATTCGGACGTCATAGTCAATACAAAGATACGGCCAGTTTGGGGGTTTTACTACCTGAAAAAGGGACGGGGATAGCTGCAAAGTCTTTCATCTGCCCGAAACTGCAGCCAAACGGAAATTTTAATTCGTTGTTAACAATTTACTCGGCAAAAGCCCGAACTCTTTCTTAAATGCGATCGTGAAGTTGCTCAGATTGGAATATCCCAGTTCCATCGCCACCTCTTTCACCGAATGCCCACCCGACAACAATTTATCCTTTGCCGCCTGCATCCTCACCTTCTGAAAATATTCATACATAGGCACTCCGTAGATCATTTTGAAGTCCTTCTTCAGTTTTGATTCGCTGATAGACACCATCCGCGCTAATTGATTGATCGTCGGCGCCGGCTCGAAAATATCCCTCGTCAATGCCGCTTCCACCTGCATCACCCGGTCGATGTCGGTTTTCGATAACGGTACATTGAAGAGCGCATTCCGCTTCCGCTCATATAGCCGCACAAAGAATCGCTCAACCAGCAGCATGATCCTGTTCTGGATCACCGCCAACCGCAACGGATAATCCTCTTCCACTTCCACCACCTCCTGCATCAGCCGCCTGTACTCACTGTCCAACGGCTCCCGATGCACATTTTCTATCTGTAACGACAAATAGGCAGCCAACACATCGTCAATACTCGTCACCCCAAGGTAATCCCCAAGCCACTTCGCACTGAACAGGATATCGATGCCTTTATAGACCGTCCCTTCCTCCATAAAATAGGCCCAGTCAACAAGCGCATTCGTCAGATACGCCGTCGACCGCGTCGTGTGTGACTCCCGCAGCCGTTCGTCACCGATCCTTATTTCCAGCATATTGGGGATCGTCAACTCATGAAAGCGAAGTGTATAAAATTGCTCTTTTATTTTCCGGCGACACAACAGCCAGCTAGTGTTCACCTTGCAGTTTACGATGTTTACATTTGCCCCGTTCGGAAGCCGCACGAATGTCAAACTCCCCGAAGCAATTGCCTCCGGAAAGACCAACTGGTTGTGGTTCACCGGAACGTTGAGCCGTTGCGCGAGATCGTTCATCAATTGCTCATAATCCGTTGTCGAATAATCGTAATGGAACAAATGCAGGCATTTGAAGTAAGATACGAAAAAAGCCGAAGGCCCCTGCCTACCCAATCACCCTACAAATATTTCAGCGGATTTCTTCGGGCCGAAAGGATATACCGCTTGATGTTCATCCAAAAAGCCAGGATGAAATAGATGATCAGCGGCGAGCCCATGGTCAGAAAGGAAATATAGATAAACCAGGTACGGATCCGGGAAGTGGCTATACCCATTCGCTCACCGATTGCCGTACATACCCCAAATACTTGCCACTCGATGAAGTGCTTGAGTCTGTTCATACTGCTAATTTAAATATTTTCCCCAAAACCCACTAATTTTACACCTCCATTAACCAGACTGCCGGCGCGCAGCCTCTTAGTCGCAGCTCTCTATCAGGAGCTTACACAGAACACATAAAACAAATTCGTTATGGTCTTCGATCTGGATCTAATTAAAAAGCTTTACGGCCAGCTACCCTCCAAAGTAGACGCCGCCCGTAAGCTGGTAGGCAAACCCCTGACCTTCGCAGAGAAAATATTGTACGCCCATCTGTATGAAACCCCTACCCACGCCTACGGGCGCGGAAAGGATTATGTTGACTTCGCGCCGGACCGCGTCGCCATGCAGGACGCCACGGCTCAAATGGCCCTGCTGCAATTCATGACCTGCGGACGCGAAACGGTCGCCGTCCCTTCCACCGTTCACTGCGACCACCTGATCCAGGCTAAGACCGGTGCCTCCGCAGACCTTGCCACCGCACTCGACGTTAACAAGGAAGTCTATGATTTTCTCGCTTCTATCTCTAATAAATACGGCATCGGCTTTTGGAAGCCCGGCGCCGGCATCATCCACCAGGTCGTCCTGGAAAATTATGCATTCCCGGGTGGCATGATGATCGGGACCGACTCACATACTCCTAACGCCGGTGGACTCGGCATGGTCGCTATCGGTGTCGGCGGCGCGGACGCGGTGGACGTGATGGCCGGCCTCCCCTGGGAACTCAAAATGCCCAAGCTCATCGGCGTCAAACTCACCGGCAAGATGAGCGGCTGGACTTCCGCAAAAGACATCATCCTCAAAGTGGCCGGCATCCTGACCGTCAAAGGCGGCACCGGCGCTATCGTCGAATATTTCGGTGAAGGGGCGGACAGCCTGAGTGCCACGGGAAAAGGCACCATCTGCAACATGGGCGCCGAGATCGGCGCTACCTGCTCGATTTTTGCCTATGACGCCAAAATGTCCGCTTACCTTAAGGCGACCGGCCGTGAAGAGGTAGCCGCCCTCGCCGACGGAATCAAAGATTACCTTCGCCCCGACAAAGAAGTCTACAGCGATCCCGCGAAATATTATGACCAGATCATCGAGATCAATCTCAGCGAACTCGAACCGCACGTCAACGGCCCCTTCACACCCGACCTTGCATGGCCTATCAGTAAATTCGCCGAAGCCGTAAGGGCCAATAACTGGCCGGAACACCTGGAGGTCGCCCTAATCGGTTCCTGCACGAATTCTTCCTATGAAGACATCAGCCGGTCGGCATCTCTTGCCCGCCAGGCAATCACCAAAAAGCTCAAGATAAGGTCCGAATTCACCATCACTCCCGGCTCCGAACAGGTCCGCTATACCATCGAAAGGGATGGATTCCTGAAGACCTTCGACGAGGTCGGCGGCATCGTCCTCGCCAATGCCTGCGGCCCCTGTATCGGTCAATGGGCGCGGCATATCGACGACCCCAACCGAAAAAACTCCATCATTACCTCCTTCAACAGAAATTTCGCAAAACGTAACGACGGCCTCGCCAGCACACACGCCTTCGTCGCCAGTCCTGAGATCGTCACTGCCTTTGCCTTCGCGGGAGACCTCACCTTCAACCCGCTGAAGGACAAGCTAAAGAACGATAAAGGCGAAGACGTCATGCTCGACGAGCCTACCGGCGTTGAACTTCCACCCAAAGGTTTCTCCGTCGACGACCCCGGCTACCAGGCCCCGGCTAAAGACGGCAAGACTGTTCAGGTAGTCGTTAAACCCGATTCCCAACGCCTGCAATTGCTGGCCCCCTTCGCCGCCTGGGAAAGCTCCGACCTGAAGGGTTTGAAGCTCCTCATAAAGGCTAAAGGGAAGTGTACCACAGACCATATTTCAATGGCCGGCCCCTGGCTCAAATTCCGCGGTCACCTCGACAATATTTCCAACAACATGCTTATCGGGGCCGTCAACTTCTTCAACGAAAAGACCGATTCCGTAAGGAACGAGCTAACCGGCGAATATGGCCCGGTACCCGCTACCGCCCGCGCCTATAAGGCCGCCGGCGTCGGATCGGTCGTTGTAGGGGACGAGAACTACGGCGAAGGTTCCTCCCGCGAACATGCAGCCATGGAACCCCGCCACCTCGGGGTCCGCGCCATCGTCGTTCGCAGCTTCGCCCGCATCCATGAGACCAACCTGAAAAAGCAGGGAATGCTGGCCCTCACCTTTGCGAATAAGGAAGACTATGATAAAGTAAAGGAAGACGACAGCATCGACATAACCGGCCTCACTTCCTTTGCCCCCGGCAAACCGCTTACGATGGTCCTCCATCACAAGGACGGCAGCTCTGACAACATCACGCTTAACCACACCTACAATCAGCAACAGATCGCCTGGTTCAAGGCAGGCGGCGCTCTCAACGTGATCCGCGCCGAATTCAAGAAATAAAAATGCTCCCGCATCCAAGCCCCGTCGCTTCGCGACGGGGCTCTTTTTTCAACCAGCCAGCCATGACCCCGCAACATCACCCACCCATCCTTCATCTGATCTGCGGCCTGCCCGGCTCCGGAAAGACAGTGCTGGCGAAAGCCATCGCCGCTTCCACCGGCGCCTTCCGTTTTGAACCCGACGAATGGATCAAAGACATCTGGGGCGATAAGGCGGAAACCGATGGCAACAATTACCGCGACCAGATCGAGCAACTGCAATGGAAGATCGCCCAACACGCTCTCCGGCAATCAATAGATGTCATTATTGAATGGGGTACCTGGGGAAGTAGCGAGCGCGAGAAATTGCGTGACGAAGCAAAGGCATTCGGAGCAAAAGTTAAACTCTATTATCTGAATGTGCCCAGAGAAGTGCTGAAACAACGCATCCTCAGCCGCAACCGCCAGCCCGGGCCGCATGATTTTTATATCCCCGAATCGGAGATAGAAACTTTTCTGGACGATTGTTTTCGTGCCTTCCAACCCCCGACCAAAGCCGAACTCGCCACCTACGACGAAATCGGCTGACCTCAGCCCGCAGCCGCCGTCTCCAGCCACCCAGGCTAGGCCCACTCGAACGCATCCCGACTCACCACATGCGTCACCGGTATCCCCGGCGCCTTCTCCCGCAAAACGGGCACCAGCCACTCCATCCCCGGCTCCTCACTTACCGAATGCCCCAACACGACTAACCCTACCTTCGAACCCAAATACCGCGCATCCCGCACATACTCGCTCGTCTCCCACTCATTCAATTCCCCGACGATCAACAGATCCGGCTGGTAATGCTGCATAGCCCCGATCTGCCGCTGCCCGCCCGCCGCCCCGGGCATCACAACGATTCTCGAGCATACCTGCCACATATCCCCGATATACTTCACATGATCGATCCCCAGATTCTTTTTCAACAGCGCCAGGACATCCCCCATGGGAGCCGGCGGTATCACCACCAACGATGGGTCGCTGACATTATACAACTTCTCCCAACCCAACGCCTGCATCACCCCCATCCGGATCCCATCCGGATTGTGCCGGTGGATCCCGTCATGAAACCGCCAGACCACGATCCCATGCTCCTTCAATACCCCCTGCTTAGCCTTAAGCACGGGATCATCCCCCAGCCACTTCGTTTCATCGGTGTGATTGTAGAAGGTGGGCTCATGGGCAATAATAAAATTCGAACCCAGCCGGATCGTCTTTGCAATAACCTCATTTGTCGCAAACATCGTCGTCACGATCCCTGTCACTACCTGATCCTCATTTCCCGCCTTGATCGTATCCACCGTGGAAGGGAACGGCGCCCCAGGGATATCCGCCAGCAACGCCGCGATCACCTGCCTCACCGTCATTCTTTGCCCCGGCTTCACCGTCATTCCTGGCCCCGGCTTCACCGTCATCCCCGCCTCGTGCCTCCCCACTGTGCTCCCCGCCTCTCTCCCTTCTCCCAACATCGCCCCACCCCCCACCAACGTAGACCCTCCCAATACTGCCATCCGCATCAAAAACTCCCGCCGCCCCCAACCGTTTGAAAATTGTTCTGCCATGATTTTGATTTGTATGGATAAAATTAAATTTATTATCGCCACCCCACCATTACAAACCACCCTTTTTGGGTACTTTTCCAATACAAACGGATGATTATGAACTCTCGCCTGCTTCTCCTGCTCCTCATGACCGCCCTCGCTGCCCCCGCCTCGCGCTGCCAAACCTCCGCCGCCGCAACCAGGCCATCCTTTCCAGCAAAAACCCAAACCGCCCCGCAACCGTTCGCCGTTATCGGCTACTACGCCGGAAGCAGCACCGCGATCGACAGCTTCCCCACCCGCGAGCTCACCCATATCATCTTCAGCTTCTGCCACCTTGAAGGAAACAATCTCCACGTCAGCAACGCCCGCGATACTGCCACCATCAAAAAACTAGTCGCCCTCCGACAAACCCACCCGGCCCTTAAGGTCATTCTTTCCCTTGGCGGCTGGGGCGGCTGTAAAACCTGCCCTGACGTATTCGCCACCGACAAAGGACGCACCGAATTCGTTCGTTCCGTAAAAGCGCTGACCGACTACTTCCATACCGACGGCATCGACCTTGACTGGGAATATCCCGCCCTGGTCAACGTCCCCGGCTATCCTTACTATCCCGAAGACAAAGATCATTTTACAGCCCTCATCCGCCTGCTGCGAACGGAACTTGGGGGCGATAAAGAGATCAGCTTCGCCGCCGGCGGCTACACCGACTATCTGAAAACTTCCATCGACTGGAAAAATGTAGCGCCGCTCGTGAACTACATCAACCTCATGACCTACGATCTCGTCAACGGGTACGCCACCATTACCGGCCACCATACGCCGCTTTACTCCACTCCCGTACAGGTTGAATCGACCGATCACGCAGTCGCCTATCTTGACTCTATCGGCGTTCCGCTCCGCAAGATCGCTATCGGCCTGGCCTTCTACGGGAGGGTATTCCAGGACGTCGACAGCATCAACAGTGGCCTCTATCGCCCCTGTCGCTTCTTCCGTGGCGTCTCCTACCGCGACCAGTCCACCTGGCTTTCCGCCGATAGCGGCTGGACCTATCACTGGGACCCCGTCGCGAGGGCTCCTTGGTCATACAATGCGAGGAAAGGCCTTTTGGCCTCCTATGACGATAGCACCTCCGTCCGCTTAAAAACCCTCTACGCGCTGCACAAAGGCCTCGGCGGCGTAATGTTCTGGCAGCTGACCGAAGACCGGTTCTTCTCCGGCGGACTCCTGGACGTAATCGACCAGACAAAAAGATCGGCCCGCTCACGATGATCGCCAAAGGTCTCCCGAACTGCAAAAACACCACTTCCCCAATCCCGTTTCAGGCGCCCAAGCCTGATTTGTAATGTATTGCTTTTCAGCACTTTAATTCTTCCGCTTTGAAAAGGAGGCGAATCTCCCGAATTCCACGGCGAAATAAGCAACCATTAACAATTCGTTATCGTATAGTTCAACTTGGTGAAAGTAGTTTGCGCGTTCATACTATTACCACATCTACCACTTAATTTCGTTCACCAGATTTTGATCTCAGGAAACACGCAAATACAAGCCTTGATAGAGGGCTGCCGTTCCAATGATCGCGCGAGCCAAAAAGAGCTATACAATATGCTCAAGGACTATGCTGTGAAAATATGCTACCGGTACCAGAACAACCTTGAACAGGTAGAAGAGATCATGAACGAAGGTTTTATCAAACTCTTCAAGAGTATCCACCAGTTCGAGGAATCCCGGCATGCTGACGTATTGGCCTCCCTGAAAGGATGGTTTAAACGCATCCTCGTCAATACCTGCATCGACCATTACCGAAAAAATGCCTCTTACGTACGCGGGCAAATGCTCTCCGAAGATGCAGAGAACATCGCCGACCGGCAGGAGACAGGGATCGACGTCCTTTCCTACAAGGAGATCATTGAGGCGATCCGCCTCTTGTCCCCCGCTTACCGGACCGTATTCAATTTATTCGTGATAGAAGGACTGACCCACGAAGAAATCGCCAAACACCTCGGTATCTCCATTGGGTCTTCTAAATCTAACCTGTCGAAAGCACGCGAAAACCTACGAAAAATATTAACAAAAAAAACTGACCAGAAAGAGTATGTTGAACCTATCCGATAAAGACTTGGATCGCCTCAGCCAGGAGGCGGCCCAGCAACACGAACCGGGAGAAATCATCGGTCCGAAGTTCTGGGACAAGTTGGAAGCACGGCTGGATAGGGATTTGGGAAAAGTCAATCCCAATCCGGCACGCGGGATCCGCCGCTTGCCCTACTACTATGCGCCGGCAGTGCTGGTAATCCTGGGCATGACCTACTATCTCGTCCGGCTCAACAATAGGTCCCAGAAGAACGCCAATTCCGGCAGCCCGCCCTTGACAATGGTGAAACCGTCCCCGGCCGAACCTCTAAAATCCAATTCATTATCACCAAACCCTGTACCATCGAATAGCTCAAATTCTACACCAACAGCGCCTTCCAATACAGTGAAATATCCCGGCTCCGCCGGCGCCACCAATGCGCCTGCCGCATCCGCATCCACACACCCGAATCCCAACTCCCCCACATCATCCCCCGACGCCACCACCGCATCCGCACATCGCAATCCCAACGTCCCCGCCGCATCCGCGCATCCTAACCCCGACGTCCCCGTAAGGCCCGCATCCCCCTCTGCCCCCACGAATAACTCACTGACCGCAACGAATTCTCAAACTTCACTTAGCAGGCACCGCCAACACAATAAACCGATCGGAAAACCGATCGGATCAAATCCGGATAACAACATCAACCTCTCTTCAACCACCGGCGCAGCCCGCACTACCGGCTCCCGGGCCAATTCCCGCGTCCCATCGCCCATAAGCTCCCCGGCCAGTTCCGCCGCCTCATTGCCCCTCGGCTCTCCGACCTCCACCGATACGCAGACAGCCTCCGCCTCACCCGCCCCCAAGAGCTCCCTGGACCTAACGTACTCGACTGTCCGCGGACCCGTGCGTCTGACCCACACCGGCGCCATCGACGACTCGGCCCTCCGGGCCTTCAATGTGGCCAACATCCCCCAACCCATCCATAAACGCGCCCTCCATATCAACCGCTCCCTCGATTTCGGCCTGGTAGGAGCCCCGGATTTCGCTTCCGTCAACTCAGTCGCGGCCAACAAGGCAGGCAGCACCTTCGGCATCACCATAGACTATCAATTCGCCAACCACTGGTATATCGGCTCAGGACTGCTGTACTCCCGAAAAATATATGCCGCCGCCCCGCAAGATTATCACGTGCCGCCAACCTACTATCGCGACAACGGAATGTCGATGGGGGGAGCCCCCACCGTTGAGTTCATAAAAGGAAGATTCAATATGCTCGAGATCCCCCTCAACCTCCGGTATGACTTCAACACCGGCGGCAATACCCTCTTTTTTGTCAGCGCCGGCGCCTCCTCCTATCTGTTCACCAACGAAAACTGCAATTACTACTATGAATTTTACAACAGACCCGTCACAAAAGGATTTACCTATACCAGCGACCCCAATAATCTTTTCTCCACTTTGAATTTATCGATGGGCGTCGAGACCGGCATCAGCAACAGCTTCTCGGTGCTGATAGCCCCCTATTTCAAGATCCCTACCCGTAATATAGGATTTGGCCAGGTCCAGCTCAACAGCTTCGGCATCGACTTCGCCCTCCGCTTCGCTCCCGTCCTCAGCCGGAAACGACAATAGACCATATTCGATCGAACCACACCGGCTTCACATTATTCCAATCCCCATTGTAATTGATGGTAACTTCCTCCCCCGCCGCAATCCGCCGGACCGCCCGTACACTAATCACCCGCTCCCCGAAATCCATCTCATACTCGCAATTCGACCGGTAAGAATGATTGTACAACGGAACATACCCGAGCGCCATACAGCATTGCTTCCGGTCAGGCCCCCACTCAAAAATGTAATCATGCAGCAAGGTCTGATCCAACAGCTTCCGCTCGGCCCCCGTCATTACGATCACCGGCGAAACCTCGATCACCGTGTCCCGCGCAATATCTTCGGAAGTGAAGACCCCCCTGCCCATATCCTCCGTCGGCGCTACATATAAGCATGGTAATATCATCCACCAACATTAGTATATTTATTTATCTTCGCCGCGCCATCATGCCACTCGAGCCCGAATATATCGACCAGTTCAACGAGATCATTCAGTCGGAAGACGTCCTGAAGATCAAGGAATGGCTGAATAGCCGGAACATAAGCGATGTGGCCGAACTGATCTACGAATTCCCCGATCATGAGACCCAGATCATCGGCAACCTGAGCATCCATCGCGCCTCCAGCACGTTTAAGATCCTCGATGTCCCCACGCAAAAACGCATCATCCAGGAACTACCCCCCTTAACTACCGCCGAGCTCCTTAACGACCTCTCCGCCGACGACCGGACATCCTTTCTCGAAGAACTTCCCAGCGAAGTCGTCAAAGAATTGATCAAGACCCTCGATCCCGAAGAACGAAAGGTCACCCTTTCCCTACTTGGCTACCCCGAAGGAAGCGTCGGCCGTCTCATGACCCCGGACTATATCGCCGTCCAGAAAGACTGGACCGTCCGAGAAGTCATCGACCATATTCGCGAAGTGGGAAAAGACAGCGAAACCATCGACGTGATCTACGTGGTAGACGATAAAGGGATCTTCATCGACGATATCCGCATCCGCGAGATCATCCTCGCCAATCCGGACAGGCAGATCGCAGACGTCATCGATAACCGGTACATTGCACTCAACGTAAATGATGCCCAGGAGACCGCCAGCGAAGCGTTCAAAATGAATAACCGCGTGGCCCTTCCCGTGCTCGATGACAAAAATGTCCTTCTCGGCATCATCACCATCGACGACGTCCTCTGGATGACACAGGAAGAATTCTCGGAAGACATCCAAAAGATCGGCGGTACCGAAGCCCTGGACGAACCCTACCTCGAAATGCCGCTGTTGAAACTCTTCAAGAAACGCATCGTCTGGCTCGTCGTCCTCTTCCTCAGCGAAATGCTCACGGCCACCGCAATGGGCTACTTCGAAGACGAGATCGCCAAAGCCGTAGTCCTGGCCCTTTTTGTGCCCCTCATCATCTCCAGCGGCGGCAACAGCGGCTCCCAGGCCTCCACCCTCATCATCCAGGCAATGGCCCTCGGCGAACTCACCATTGCCGACTGGTTTCGCGTCATCCGGCGTGAGCTGCTTTCAGGCCTTCTGCTCGGCGCGGTCCTCGGCATCATCGGCTTCACCCGCGTCATGCTCTGGAACCAGATCTTCCATACCTATGGTGAACACGGCGCCCTCATTGCCACTACCGTCGGCCTCTCACTCGTCGGAGTCGTCCTCTGGGGTACCATCGCCGGCAGCATGCTCCCTATCGTTCTCAAAAAATTCGGCGCGGACCCCGCCACCTCCTCCGCACCCTTCGTCGCCACCCTCGTCGACGTCACCGGCCTCGTCATCTACTTCTCCGTCGCGTTCCTCATTATGCGCGGCATCCTGCTCTAAAAATATTTTTTTGCGCTCATTAAACCTTTTGTAACGTAACGTCCCGCACTTTTTTACTTATTAAACAAAGTAATAATATGTTAAAAGCTTGCAATTCGCTTATTTTCAAACAGTTTTCTTCGTAAATTACTAGGATCAAACAAAATCCACGAGCATGAAACAGAAGATGCTGATTACCCTATCAACCCTCCTCCTCATCGGAATGTCTTCCTTCGCCCAACGGGGCGGCGGTCATGGCGGCGGCGGCGGCCATGCCGGAGGTGGCGGTGGCTCCCGCGGCGGCGGTTTCAGTGGTGGCTCCCGCGGCGGCGGTTTCAGCGGCGGCTCCCGTGGCGGCGGATTCAGCCGCGGCGCAGGATTCAGTGGCGGCATTCGCAGCGGCGGATTCAGCCGCGGCGCAGGATTCAACGGCGGCATCCGCAGTAGCGGATTCCGTGGCGGCGTCAGAGGAACCGGCTACGTTCCCGGCCGCGGCTACGCCGGCATAGGCGTCAACAGAGGATACTCAGGCAGAGGATATGCGGGCGCCGGATACTACGGCCACGGATATGGCGGACGGGGCTACTATGGCGGTCGCGGCTATTATGGCGGATACCGCGGCTGGGGCTGGGGCCTTGGCCTGGGTCTCGGTTGGGGCCTCGGCTACCCATACTGGGGTTACCCCTACTATGGCTATGGCTATGGCTATGGCTACCCCTATTACGGCTACCCATATGGTTACTACCCTTATGGCAACGGTTACACCTATCCTCCCGGATATTACGATGACCCCGGCGACGATCCGGTTGATCCCTACGGCGACGGCAGCGGCAACACGCAACCTTCGCAGCCCAACAACAATCAGAATTATCAAACCCCGCCGCCACCTCCGCCCACGCGGCCCGATACTACGCTGTCCAACCGGCCGGGCACCAATTCGCCTTCGGCAGACTATGGTGGAAATACAGCCTCCAACGGCGATAAAACATGGATCAAGGCCCATTGGAAATATACCAATGATGGTTGGGTTTGGATTGAAGGCTACTGGAAACCCCGCACCCCTCAATACAATTAATTTACCCTCCCCAGATATCGCGCGGCCCGCCTTCGGCGGGCCGTTCGTTTTAACTCGCCCCAGTCCGTCGATTCCCCTCACCCTGTTGATCCCCTCACCCCGTCGATTCCCCCACCCCTGTTCACTCCCTCCACCCCCTGTTTGAAAATAAAACGGTAATATTGTTCGTTGAATCGAAAAATTTTGAATTCCTATGTGTGGCATTGTTGCTTATATCGGACCCCGCGAAGCTTATCCTATTATCCTGAAAGGCCTCAAACGTCTCGAATACCGCGGCTATGACAGCGCCGGCGTCGCCCTCCTGAACAACAGCCTCCGCGTTTACAAAAAGAAAGGAAAAGTAGCAGACCTGGAAGAAAGCCTCGTCGGCAAAGACCTCCACGCACACGCCGGCATAGGCCACACCCGCTGGGCCACCCACGGGGAACCAAACGATCGTAACGCCCACCCCCATAGCTCCGCCAGCGGCCGCCTGGCTATGATCCACAACGGGATCATCGAGAATTTCACCCAGCTAAAACACGAACTCATAAAGAAAGGCTACCACTTCCACAGCGACACCGACACGGAAGTCCTGCTTAATTTCATCGAAGATATCCAGCAGAACAACAACTGCGGCCTCGAAGAAGCCGTCCGCATCGCACTGCGTCGCGTCGTCGGCGCCTATGTCATCGTCCTCCTCGACCGGGACAACCCCGACACCATCATCGCTGCCCGTAAAGGCTCACCCCTGGTCATCGGCATCGGTAAAGGCGAACATTTCCTCGCCAGCGACGCCTCCCCTATCATCGAATACACCAAAGAGGTGGTATATGTCAACGACTACGAACTCGCCATCCTCAAATCCGACGAGCTGATCCTCAAAAACCTCGGCAACGAAAAGATCACCCCATTCATCCAGAAGCTTGACCTCGAACTCGCCGCCATCGAAAAAGGCGGCTTCGAACATTTCATGCTCAAAGAGATCTTCGAACAGCCGGATACCATCTTCGACTGCCTCCGCGGCCGCCTCGACGCCGCAAAAGGCACGATCACCATGTCCGGGATCCAAAACAACCTCGAAAGACTTACCCAAGCCCAACGCATCATCATCGTTGCCTGCGGCACCAGCTGGCACGCGGGCCTCGTCGCCGAATATGTCTTCGAAGAGCTTTGCCGCATACCCGTCGAAGTCGAATACGCCTCGGAATTTCGCTATCGCAACCCCGTCATCCATCCCGGTGACGTCATCATCGCGATCTCCCAAAGCGGCGAAACCGCCGATACCATAGTCGCCATCGAGAAGGCCAAACAGCAAGGCGCCTTTATCCTCGGCATTGTCAACGTCGTCGGCTCTTCCATCGCCCGCATCTCCCACGCCGGGGCCTATACCCATGCCGGACCTGAGATCGGGGTCGCCAGCACCAAAGCATTCACCGCGCAGCTGGCCGTCCTCACCATGATCGCCCTTAAGGTGGCAAAAGAAAAAGGCACCATCGACGACACCCGATACATGCAGCTACTCAACGAGCTCCACAACGTCCCCGAAAAAGCGAAAGAACTCCTGACACTTAGCCCCCATATCGAGAAACTGGCCGTTAAATACAAGGACTCGAAGGACGCCCTCTACCTTGGACGCGGCTACAATTTCCCGATCGCCCTCGAAGGCGCGCTGAAGTTGAAAGAGATCTCCTATATTCACGCCGAAGGCTACCCGGCAGCAGAAATGAAACATGGCCCAATCGCCCTCGTCGACGACCAGCTTCCCGTGGTTTTTGTAGCCACCCGGGATTCCTATCACGAAAAGATCATCAGCAATATCCAGGAGATAAAAGCCCGTAAAGGCAAAGTGCTCGCCGTCATCAGTCAGGGAGACGACATCATCGAAAATATGGCCGACGACGTGATGGTCATCCCCGAAGCCGATGAACTGATCGCCCCTATGCTCAGCGCCATCCCCATGCAATTGCTGGCCTACTATATGGGCGTCGCCAAAGGTTACGACGTCGACAAACCACGCAACCTCGCAAAAAGCGTTACCGTGGAATAAAAATATGAACGAGATCAAGAAAAGCCCGATCGAAACCCTCGGCTATCACTTCATCGACAGCCGCTTCCTCCCCGCTGGGAAGGACGAATATTATCTTCGTAATCTCCAAAACCGGAGCGGCATTGGCTACCGCCAGCTAACCGCCTACGAGATCGAAGTCCTCGTCCGCAACCGCAACACCTCCGCCAACTGGAACGATATCCTCGTCTCCGACGCCTTCACCCCCGAACTGGTGGTGAATTGCAAATTCTTCGGGCTTGTCCGGATCGGCAAGCTGACCCCCTACTACCTCGAATTCCACAACCTCCGCAGACCCGTGGGTCTCTACAACAGCACGATCATCAGTTGCGACTTCGGCGACAACGTCTGCATCGACAATACCAACTACCTGGCCCACTATATCATCGGCAACGATGTCATGATCGTCAATACCAACGAGCTCACGACAACCGACCACGCCAAATTCGGCAACGGTATCCTCAAACAAGGCGAAGAAGAGTCTATCCGCATCTGGTTGGAGGTCTGCAACGAGAACGGCGGCCGCAGCATCATCCCCTTCAACGGAATGCTCCCCGGCGACGCCTGGCTCTGGAGCCGTTACCGCGACGACGCCAAACTGCAGGACAAATTCAAGGAATTTACCGCCTCCGCCTTTGACAACCGCCGGGGCTACTATGGCAAGATCGGCGACCGCACCGTCATCAAAAATTGTAAGATCATCAAGGACGTCTGGATCGGCACCGACGCCTACCTGAAGGGAGCGAACAAGCTAAAAAACCTCACCATCAACTCCTCCGCCGAAGCGGCTTCCCAGATCGGCGAAGGATGCGAACTGGTCAACGGGATCGTCGGCTACGGATGCCGGATATTCTATGGCGTAAAGGCCGTCCGCTTTGTCATGGCCTCCCACTCCCAGCTAAAGTATGGCGCCAGACTGATCAACTCCTATCTCGGCAACAACGCTACCATCTCCTGCTGCGAAGTGCTCAACTCACTTATCTTCCCCGCCCACGAACAGCACCATAATAATTCATTCCTCTGCGCCGCTCTCGTGATGGGGCAAAGCAATATGGCCGCCGGCGCAACCATCGGCTCGAACCACAATTCACGAAGCCCCGACGGCGAGATCATCGCGGGCCGCGGCTTCTGGCCCGGACTTTGTGTCAGCCTCAAACACAACTCCCGCTTCGCTTCCTTCGCCATCCTGGCAAAAGGCGACTACCCCGCGGAGCTGGACATCCCCATGCCGTTCGCCCTCATCAGCAACGATGTCAGTAAGGACGAACTGATAGTCATGCCCGCCTACTGGTTCCTGCATAATATGTATGCCCTGGCCCGCAACTCATGGAAATATACCGACCGCGACAAACGCACCGATAAGACCCAACTGCTCGAATTCGATTTCCTCGCCCCCGATACTGTCAGCGAAATGGTGACTGCCCTCCACATCATGGAAGAGCTAGCGGGCGCGGCCATCACCTCCCCCGGCGAAACCGAGGTCATCGCCAAAGGCTGGGAGAACAGCGACCGGAAAGTCAAGTTGGTCAAAGCCCCCCAGGCCTATGCCATCTTTAAGGAACTCATCGCCTACCACGCCGCTACCCAACTGTTGAAGCATATCCAAAAAGAAAAGATCGCATCCTTCGACGATCTCCTCAAATCCCTGCCCCCCAACCCACCATTCACCCCCTGGGTCAATGTCGGCGGTCAGCTGATCCGAAAGCCCGAACTGGACAAGCTCATCCAACAAATTCACACTGGAAAAGTCCGCACCTGGGGCGAAGTACACGAATTCTACAGGCGCCAGGCCGAACAATACCCTACCGACAAGCTTCACCATGCCCTGGCCGCGCTTCGCCAAATCAGCAATTTGACCCTTCGCCAGACCAAACCCGCCGGGTTTGCCAACCTGCTCCGCCAGGCAACCGCTACCCGGGAATGGATGACCCGCGAGATCTTCACGACCCGCGAAAAAGATTATAGCAATCCATTCCGCAAAATGGTTTACGAATCCACAGCGGAAATGGATGCCGTCATCGGCCGCCTTGAAGACAATAGTTTTATTCGCCAGGAAAAAGAAGCTGCAAAGAAATATCGGCGCGACGTAGACAAGGTCCTGCGGAAATTCGGTCTGTGATCACCGTATCCGGGCAAATCACCGTTTCACCGAATCAATCGAAATCGCCTTAATGGTATCCGGCGCCGCCGAAACCGCAGAATCGACGCGTTTCGTCGAAGGGGCCGCAGGCCCCATGCTATTACTATTACACGCCGCCAACCCAACCATCGCCAGCATGATTAAAAAGATTCTCATAATTTGAAATTCGACAAAAAATTCTATTTCTTCCGGAAGAATAACCGGAGGGGAACCCCCTTGAAATTAAACGCCTCACGCAATTTATTTTCCAAATAGTTCTTATAAGGCTGTTTCACATCATCGGGGAAATTGCAGAAGAAGGCAAATGACGGCACCACCGTCGGCAACTGGGTGATATATTTTATTTTGAGCGAATTCCCCCGCACCACCGGCGGATGGTAATCCTCTACCGCCTTTAACATCACCTCGTTCAGAACCGACGTCGGGACCTTCCGCTGCCTGTTCTCATAGACCTCAAGCGCCGTCTCGACCGCTTTGAAAATCCGGGTCTTGTCGATGACCGATATGAACAGGATCGGTAGGTCCGTAAATGGCGCCAACCGGTTCTTGAGCTCCTTCTCATACTCTTTGGCCGTATTGGTTTCCTTCTCCATCAGGTCCCATTTATTCACCAGCACCACGATCCCCTTACCCTTCTTGACCGCCAGGCTGAAGATATTGAGGTCTTGCGCGGTGATCCCTTTGGGCGCATCGAGCATCAGCAAACACACATCCGCCTCATCCATCGCTTTGATAGCCCGGATGACAGAATAGAACTCCAGGTCCTCGTGAACTTTTGTCTTGCGCCGGATACCCGCCGTGTCGATAAGAATAAAGTCCTTGTGAAAAAGATTGTACCTCGTATGGATCGTATCCCGCGTAGTGCCGGCAATTTCACTCACGATCGTCCGCTCCTGCCCGATCAACGCATTTAGCAAAGACGATTTTCCGACATTTGGCTGACCGATAATGGCGAACTTGGGCAACCCCTCTTCCCCCGTCTCCGGCTGATCATCGGGTATCAACGCGGTCAGCGCATCCAGCAGTTCACCCGTACCGCTTCCCGTCATCGAAGACAGAAAAAAGACCTCCTCAAAACCCATACTGTAGAACTCCGTTGCCTCCAGCAACCGGTCGCTGTTATCCACCTTATTGACTACCAAAAAGACCGGCTTCGTCGTCCGGCGCAGCACATCCGACATCGCCTCGTCCAGCGCCGTGATCCCCGTGGCACAATCCACCATAAAGATCAACGCATCGGCCTCCTCCAGCGCGATCAGTACCTGCTTGCGGATCTCCCGCTCGAACACATCTTCGCTGTCCGCCACGAATCCACCCGTATCGATCACATTGAAAGTCTTGCCCGCCCATTCAGCAACGCCATACTGCCTGTCCCGCGTCACCCCGCTTACATTATCCACTATGGCTTTGCGTTGCTCCAACATTCGGTTGAAAAACGTACTCTTTCCAACATTCGGCCGGCCGACAATGGCCACTGTAAATCCGCTCATATATACCCGTATTCTTTCAAAAAAGTCTCCGTATCCCTCCATTTCGGTCTCACCTTTACAAAAAGCTCCAAAAAAACCTTCCGGTCAATGAACTGCTCAATATCCTTCCTTGCTGCCGACCCCAACTCCCGGATCTTCTTTCCGCCTTCCCCAAGAATGATCCCCTTCTGCGATTCGCGTTGCACGATAATATCGGCCCTGATCTTTGTCAACGTGCTCTTCTCCGAAAACTCCTGCACCAGCACGGTCGCCTGGTAGGGGATCTCATCCCCGTAAAGCAGGAAGATCTTTTCCCGGATCAGTTCACCGACAAAAAACTTGGTCGGCAGATCGGTCAGATCATCCCCTTCAAAAAAAGGCTCTCCCTCAGGCAGAAACCTCAGCACCGTAGTAAGCAATTCGGGCAAATTCGTCTTTCTCAGCGCCGAGATCGCCAACACCTCCCGGACATAACCTTTCGCTGAAAAAAAATCCTTTGCCGCACCGATCTTCTCCGCCGCCATCCCGTCGATCTTATTCAGCACCAACAGCGCCGGCACCTTCAATTGTAACGCCACGAACAGCGCGTCATTCTCCGCCCAATCATCCCTGATATCCAGCAGCAACAGCGCCAGATCGGCATCCTCCAGCGAATTCCTGACCGCGTGCATCATTTTCTCATGAAGCTTGTACCGCGGCTCGATAATGCCCGGTGTATCCGAAAATATGATCTGGTACGCATCAGCCGTGAGTATCCCCTTTATCCGGTGCCGGGTAGTCTGCACCTTCGGCGAGACAATAGCCAGCTTCTCACCCATCAGGGCATTTAGCAACGTGCTCTTACCGGCATTCGGCTTCCCAAATATGCTGACAAATCCAACTTTCATAACCTATGATGGCCGCAAAGATAAAAACGCAAAGATAAAAAAAGGGCCCTTATGGGCCCTGCGGTTGCGAAGGCTGGGATCGAACCAGCGACCTTCGGGTTATGAGCCCGACGAGCTACCGCTGCTCTACTTCGCGATGTGGAGGGCAAAAGTACGCCCCTTTCAGTTCCTGACCAAATAAAATGTTACCCCTTGTGAGCCACATTGCTCGCTCCGCTGGAATGGGATTCCCGGAGTACCCCCGACCCTTTATAATAAACACTGCTGGCCCCCGAGCAATCTGCATCCAATTGCTTATTGACCGTGATCCGGATATCCGACGCCCCGGTAGCATGCGCAGAACATTCCTCCACCACAAGGTCATACCCCTTCACATCACTGGCCCCGGAAGACCGGATCGTTGCCGCTCCCGACACCTGTCCCGTAATTTGCGAATCTGACGCGCCACTTTGATCCAGCGTCAACGAATTCACTCTTATCGCCCCCTTGAAATCGCTCGCGCCGGACAGATTCAACGAAAGCTTTTCACCGGTGATCACCCCATCGACATATACATTGCTGGCCCCCGACGCCGTGATCTCATCCAGCATGGTATAAGAAACATACGCCTTCAACTTTTCCTTATTCATATGCCACCACTTCCATGACCCCTCCACCCGGATGATCAGGATGCCATCGACTACCTCCGTTTTGATCCGGTCCCGGTCTTTGATCTCCCTCGCACTCACCACTACTTTCTCCTCCTGCCCCTGACTTAGATACAGGTCGATCGCATCGGACACCCTGATCCCGTGAAAACCTTTCTCCGGCCTTAGCTGGGCATTGGGATCCTGGATCACCGTCTCCTGCGCGTAAACTCCCGATACCAGCAGGCATCCTATAAAAAAAGAAATGACTTTACGCATAATAGTTGTAAAAGTAATCATTTACCGGTTCAATCCTTTTTCGAGACGCTGCCCGACCCGCTCGTGTGGGACTCCTTGATCGAACCGCTCCCCTTGTAGTGAATATCGCTGCCGCCGCTGGCCGTGGCATCCAATTCCTTATTGACGGTGACATACACATCGCTGCCGCCGCTGGCCTGCGCATGACAATCATCCGTGGCAAGGTCATAACCATGAAAATCACTCCCGCCGCTCACATGGACATATAACTGCGTCGCCGTTCCGCTGAGATATACGTCGGCCCCGCCGGACTGGCCAACCTTCAGCTCGCCGATTTCCATCTTGCCGTGCAAGTCACTCCCGCCGGACAGATGGAGGTCAAGCTTTGGTGACTTGATAGACTGATCGATATACACGTCCGAGCCGCCAGAAGCCATAAGCTGATCCAACGCTTTACAGGACACATATGCCTTAAGCTTGCGGTTATGCCAGCCCCAGTCCCAATGGAATTTGTCATCCAGATAAATGTTCAGAACACCATCCCGCACTTCCGTCACGATCCGGTCCCGCACCTCCGGGTCACTGGCACTCACCGCTACCGCCTCATCCCCACCTTGACTCAGGTACAGGTCGATGCCGCTGTGGATAGCAACGCCGTGAAAATCGCCCACCGTACGCTTCTGCGCATTAGCATCATTGATGACTTTGGGATTCTGGGCAATGGCTGCCGCCCCTGCCAGGATAAATACTGCTACTAGAGTAAAATTCTTCATGATCAGCAATTTTTTTTAAGGACAGTAATCTTAAAAGAATGTTGCACCTCCGCAACTCCGCACCCCCGCCTTTGATCTCAGGTTCCCCTCATCCTCATCCCCTCTCACCCTCATCCCCTCGAGATATTGCCGCCGCCGGCGGTATGGGATTCCACAACCGAACCATTTCCCTTATACCGGATATCGCCGCCGCCATGGACCGTCGCGCTAAGCGTTTTATTAACCGTAACATAAACTTCGCCCCCACCGCTCACCCGCGCCTGACAACTGTCGGCCGCCAGGTCATAGCCGTGGAAATCACCGCCCCCACTGACGTGGACCTGCAGTTGGCTCGTTGTACCACTGATATATGTTTCCCCGCCGCCCGCTATTCCCACAACCATTTCTCCCACTTCAAATTTCCCCTGGATCCGGCCACCCCCCGATAAATGGACATCCAACCGCTCTGATTTAAGGGTCTGGTCGACATGGATATTCGCACCACCCGCACCCTTGAGCTGATCAAGTGCCTTGCAGGAGACATAAGCCTTCATTTTTACATTTCCGTTCCAGTTCCAATGCCACCCCTGGTCTTTCAAATAAATGTGCAGCACCCCGTCCTTTACCTCCGTCACCATTCGGTCGCGAATTTCCGGATCGTTGGCACTGACCGCCACCGCTTCCTCACTACCCTGGCTCAAAAAGAGTTCTATGCCGCCGCCGACCTGGATCCCATGGAAATCCCCGACAGAACGCTTCTGCGCATTGGCATCATTGATAATTTTCGGATTCTGCGCCAGGACAATCACCCCGGCCAATAAAAGGGCAGTCAGTAAGGCAAGATTCTTCATGATCAGTAATTTATTTTCTTCCTTTCTGGGACGTTCTGCCAATCAAAAAAGTTACATCGCCACCTGAAGAAATACTCGTATCTTCCCCCGACCCGCCCGCCCCGGCGGCTGATAACTACTGTCTTATGCTAAAATTCACCCTCATTTGCTGCTCCCTGCTTTCCAGCATCCTGACTACTTCCGCGCAACAAGCCGCCACATCAACCAATCCCAACTCCGCCGCCACCATCCCCAACTCCCCGGGCACCACATCCAACCCCACCACCCCCCTTCCAGCCGCCAAACGCCCCATCCGTCCCGCCGACCTCTACCGCCTCCCCGGCATCAGCGACCCCCAGCCCTCCCCCGATGGTAAATGGGTCTCCTACACCCTCACCACGATCGATTCATTGAAAGACAGCCGCAACGCCGACATCTGGATGATCAGCTGGGACGGCACCCAGGACATCCAGCTCACCAACAGCCCAGATGGCGAATCCCGCGCCCGCTGGAGCCCCGACGGCCGATTCCTCACTTTCCTCTCTTCAAGGCAGGCAACCGAAACGGTTAAAGGCAGCCAGATCTGGCTGATGGACCGCCGCGGCGGCGAAGCCAAACGCCTCACCGGGATCAAAGGCGGCATCAACGACTATGCCTGGAGCCCCGATTCAAAAAAGATCGTCCTCACCCTCACCGATCCCGATCCGGAAGACAGCAGCAAGATCAAAACAACCAAACCCTACGTCATCGACCGGTACCAATACAAAGAGGACGTGGAAGGCTACCGCTTTAAAAAGATCCACACGCACCTCTACCTCTTCGACCTCGCCACAAAAAAGCTCGACACCCTCACCAGAGGCAACCACGACGAAGGCTCCGCCATCTGGAGCCCCGACGGATCTGCTATCGCCTTCGTTAGCAACCGCACCGAAGACCCGGACAAGAACGAGAACAGCGATATCTATGTCATCGAAGCGCGACCCGGCGCCGCCATGCGCCAGCTCACCGACTGGAAAGGCACCGACAATAACCCCCGCTGGAGCCCGGATGGCCAATTTATTGCATACACGCGCTCCGTCTCGGATGAAGCATACCATATGTACGATGAGCCCGTGCTCTGCATCATCCCTGCCGCCGGCGGCACGCCTAAATTATTGACCCAGGCCCTTGACCGCCCCGTCTTCAGCCCGCACTGGACAAAGGATGGCCGGTCCATCGTCGCGCTGGTGGAAGACGATCGCGAACAATACCTTGCAGCTTTCTCGCCTGACAACGGCGCAATGACCAGGATGACCACCGGCCCCCGCGTCTTTACTTCGATCGAACCCATCGGCGACCACTTCCTCGCCATGGGCAGTGACCCTCATACCCCCGCCGAGATCTATGCGCTCGATAGCGGCGCCATCGGCCGCCGCCTCACTCATCATACCGATGACTTTCTCGCCCCGCTGGAACTAGCCAAAGTCGTACCCTTCACCTCGAAGAGCGCCGACGGCACCAGTGTCTCCGGAATTTATTATCGCCCCGCAGATGCCTCCGAAGGAAAAAAGCTTCCCCTCGTTTTGTTCATCCATGGCGGACCGGTTAGCCAGGACGCGCTGACCTTTGATATGTCCAGGCAGATCCTCGCCGGTAACGGATATCTCGTAGCCGCCGTCAACTACAGAGGAAGCAGTGGTCGTGGCCTGAAATATTGTAAATCGATCTATGCGGATTGGGGAAATAAGGAAGTGATGGACCTGCACGGCGCAGTCGACTATCTCGTAAAGGAAGGACTGGCAGACCCCGACCATCTCGGCGTCGCCGGCTGGAGCTACGGCGGCATCCTCACCGACTACCTCATCGCCTCCGATAACCGTTTCAAGGCAGCCAGCAGCGGCGCCGGCACGGGATTCACCCTGTCGCTCTACGGCGTCGACCAATATATCAACCAGTATAATAATGAGATTGGGACCCCCTGGACCAGCATCGACCGCTATCTCAGGATCAGCTATCCCTTGCTGAAAGCAGACCGCATCAAGACACCCACCCTATTCATGAGCGGTGACAAAGACTTCAACGTCCCCACCGCAGGAAGCGAACAAATGTACCAGGCCCTCCGGACCCTCGGCCTCCCGACCGAACTGATCATCTATCCCGGCCAGTTCCACGGCATCAGCCTTCCATCCTACCAGCGCGACCGCTTCGACCGCTGGATTGCCTGGTTCAACAAATACCTTTAGCCTCCAAACCTATCCATCCATGCATTCATCCCCCCGGCCAAATTCTTCACATTCGTGAACCCTGCCCCCTCCAACATCAGGCAAGCTTGCCCGCTCCGGTTGCCGCTACGGCAATAACAAATAACCTCCTCCACCTTCCAGTCATCCACCTCATCCGTCTGCAGCTGCATGATCCTTCCCAGCGGCAGCAATACCCCGCCGATATTGAAATTCTGATGCTCGGACGGCTCCCGTACATCCAGTAAATGAATGGATTCGCCGGCATCGAGCCGGACCTTTAATTGCTCTACAGAAATGGTCTGCATATATTCGGAAGATTGATATTAATTGGTGCCTGGCGCCGCCGACGTACTGTCGCCTTTCTGGCCCGGTTTCCCTATCCCAAGCCAAATGGCAATGATCTGACCCATATGGATATGGTTTATCTGGCCGTCTTCGCCGAATTGCGGTGGATCCTGCTTATATATATAGGCTTCCGCCGAATCCCGCACCTCCGGGTCCCGCCTGACATTGCCGATGCTAAGCCCGAATGAATCCAACCTCGCTCTGGCTTGCAGATAGGTGAGCCCGGTCAGATCGGGTACAACGAACTCCTGGCCTCCGACTCCGCTCCCCAACACAAGCGTTATGGAACTGCCCTGCTGAATACTCGTCCCCGGCTTGATCGTTTCGCCGTTATACTGCTGGTCCAGTACCGAATTCCGGGCAAAGTCCGGCTTGTACAGAGTGTCCCCGATATTCAATCCATATTGCCGCAGCACGCCAGCCGCATTGCGGAGCGACATGCTGACCAGATTGGGCATCTGGATCATGGGAGCCTGCGACCGGTTGATCGTCAGATAGATCGTCCTGTTCGTCTTGACCAGGTTATCGGGTTCGGGGAACTGCTTCACGACCTGCATCGGCTTCATCGTATCGATATAGGCGGAAGAATCCTGGATCTGGACCTCGAAACCCTGCGTCTGCAAGGCCTTCTTCGCATCGGCAAAAGACATCCCGGTGACCGAAGGGATCTTCATCGTCTTGCCATGCTGCGTGAGCAGCGCCAGCGAGCCGAGGAAAAGCAATAACAACAACAACAAAAGGACAATACCTGCTAATATGTTGACCCAGAGAGGTTTGCTTGTGAGAAATTTGAACACGTTGTTATATGGATTTAATATAATATCTAAGGACCGTCCCAAGATAAAGAATATTTCCCTCACGCCTTCTTCCTGCCCGCCAGCGCCTCCTCTATCAACGCGGAATAAAACTCCTTTAACGTCCACCCCTGAACTCTTAGCTGCTGGGGGACAATGCTCGCCTCACTCTGCCCCGGAACCGTATTGATCTCCAACATAAACGGTTCCCCCTTCTCTTCATTGTATATAAAGTCGATCCTGATGATCCCCCGGCAGTTAAAAACTTCATAAATCTTCTTCGCCGTCGCCCTCACCTTCCCGGCAACGCTCTCATCGACCTGCGCCGGCGTGATCTCCTCATTCAGGCCCGCGGTATACTTGGCTTCGTAGTCAAAGAACTCGCGTTTGCTTTTCACTTCCGTGAACGGCAGCGTGACGATCTCCCCCCTGGAACGAAATACCCCGATCGTGAACTCCCTTCCGGCGACAAACTCCTCTACCAGCACCTCACGGTCTTCCCTGAACGCCTTTTCAATCGCGGCCCCCAACTCCTCCGAAGGCGAATTCACTTTCGACATGCCGATACTCGACCCCCCGTTATTCGGCTTGACAAAAACAGGGAATCGCAAATGCCGCGTCATCTCATCCGGACTTTCGTTCCTCCCCTTCAGGAACAATACCGACCGGGCCACGTTGATCCCGTTAAAGGAAGCCACCGCCACCGCGAACCGCTTATTGAACGTAATTGCAGACACCACCGCATCACAGCTCGTATAGGGAAGGTTCAGCAGATCGAAATACCCCTGCAATTTTCCATCCTCCCCCGGCGTGCCATGGATTCCGGTGAGCACAGCATCGAACGTTACCACCCGCCCATCGATATTCAGCGAAAAATTATTCTTATCCACCACGATCTTCCGGCCATCTTTTAATTGATGCCACCAACCTTCCGGAGTAATATCGATCCTGTATACGGCATACCGGTCATAATCCAGGTTATTCTCAATCGTAACGGCGCTCGCATAAGAGATGACCGACTCACCGGAATACCCGCCGGTAATAAATGCAATGGTAGGTTTCATGAATGAAAATAATTTTCGGCAAAATAAGTAAACTTCCTCAATGGGGGAGTGCTGAGAGGCTCGCCCCGAACAACAAGAAAGGTGAAGGAAATACCCCCTTCACCCTTTTATGACGGGAAATATCACCCGCCTATTAGCAGTAGCATGACGGCTACATGTACAACAGATTACTATACGAAAGTTACCGAATTCCCCGACAATTCCAAAGTTTTTATTTCTCAATTCGCACATGTTTCGCACATCTCGTGCCGATTCATTCGCATCTTTCTATAATAACCCGGCCGAATTATATATGCAACCTCTCTTTTTTTCCCATCAAATCCTCCACCGTCTCCCGGTACATCTCATCCGGCACACAACAATCCACCGGGCAAACCGCCGCGCATTGCGGCTCTTCATGAAACCCCTGGCACTCCGTACATTTGTTCGGCACAATATAATACGTATCCACAGCGATCGGCGCATGCCGCTCGTTCGCATCCGTCACCGACCCGTCCAGTAAAGTGAACGAACCCTTCACGGTGGTCCCGTCGGCAATCGACCATTCAACCCCGCCTTCATAGATGGCATTATTCGGACATTCGGGCTCGCAGGCGCCGCAATTGATGCATTCTTCTGTTATTTTAATCGCCATTTTTTTCGAAATTTTGTTTAGACTTACCTTTGCAATTTATTTGACGGCCGCGGATCTGTTCCGGTAGGCCCGTCCACAAATATAGCGTGGATTTTATGAACTTGGACCAACGGATAGATTTATTAGCTGAACTCGGCACCTACTGTTTATCAAAGGATCCGGCCTGGATGACAGCCCAACAACAGGCTCACGCCGCCAATGGCTGGTTCACTCCCGAATTCATTGCGCTCGCGGTCCGCGGCATCGCCACCCAATACCTGGATAAAGTGAAACTGCAAGCCTGGGCCGCCAAATACCCGCTCGCCGACCAACCCGCGTCCCCGCACACCATCGGCCTTACAATGGCCGGCAATATCCCCCTGGTGGGCTTCCACGATTTTCTGTCCATCTTCATTTCAGGTCATCATCAACTCATCAAACCTTCCGGCCGCGACGACATCCTCATCCGCCACCTTCTCAGGCACCTTCAAACGATCGAGCCCGCCGCCGCCAAATACTTCGGTTTCGCGGACCGGCTCGCCGGCTGTGATGCCTATATCGCCACCGGCAGCAACAACTCCGCCCGTTATTTTGAATATTATTTCGCCAAATATCCCCATATTATCCGCCGCAACCGCACCTCCGTCGCAATATTGACCGGCGAAGAGACCATGACCGGGCTCGAGGCCCTTGCAGACGATGTCTATCAATATTTTGGCCTTGGCTGCCGGAACGTGACCCAGCTCTATGTGCCCGTGAACTACGACTTCCTTTCTCTCCTGCAAGCCTTCCGGAAATACAACTACCTCTCCCAACTCGCCAGATATAAACACAACTACGACTACCAGCTAACCCTCCTGATCCTTAATAAAAAGATCTATATGTCCAATGAATCCATCCTGCTGACCGAGAACGAATCCCCCTTCAGCCCGATCAGCGTCCTCCATTACACGTATTACCGCCCCGGCGACCCCCTCCCCGCCACCCTATCCGGCGACCATCCTGACATTCAGACGATCGTCGCCGACCCCGCCGTACGCCAGAACTTCGCGCCCGCCGAGAGCCGCACCCCTGCAACCTCGGTCCCCCCCGCCGACAGCCGCACCCCCGGACGCCGGAACTTTACCCCCTTCGGCCGGGCCCAACAACCCGGCCTCGAAGATTACGCCGATGGCATCGATACCCTTAAATTCCTCGTTAACCTCAGTTGACCCGGCCCCGCCCATTTTTCCCTCGCCGGGAAACCCCCAACTCCATATATTTTTCGTACATTTATAGGTCTTTACCGCACCCATCTACGAAAGCCTTAGTAAATTATTTGTTAAACTGAACCGGCGGTAGATTCAGTTGAGGGACCTTGACGTTAATTTGGTAATGAAAAAAAATTTATCACAATGAGAGCAAAACAAGCAATAGCCGTTATCCTGCTCAGTGCTTCCACCGCCATCGCGACCATGTGGGGATATAACCACTTTACCCAAAAGCAGACCTACGTTTATTCTTCCCACGACTCATCTGGCAAAATACCTTCCAATTACGCCAGATTCTTTGAAAACGGCAAGCCTTCCGGCGGCCCGGTCGACTTTGTCGATGCCGCTAACGCAGCCATCCCGGCGACGGTCCACATCAAGACGAAAACAGTCCATACCGCCAGCAATAATCTGCCCCGCCACAACCCCTTTTCCGACCTCTTTGGCATCGACCCCGATGACCTGTTCGGCAACGGCAACGGCCTGCGGTCAATGCCCGAAATGGCATCCGGTTCCGGCGTCATCATCAGCAACGACGGCTACATCGTAACTAATAATCACGTCGTTGAAGGCGCAGACGAGCTTACCGTCACCCTTAGCAATCATAAGTCTTTTAAGGCAAAAGTAGTTGGCGCCGACCCCGCCAGCGACCTGGCAGTCGTAAAGATCGACGCCCAGGGATTACCCTTTCTGCTCTATGGCAACTCTGATGACGTCAAGATCGGCCAATGGGTTCTTGCCGTCGGCTACCCGCTGACACTGGAGACGACCGTCACCGCCGGCATCGTCAGTGCCAAAGGACGTACCCTGGACATCAATCGGCGCCAGAGTCAGTCTCCGGTCGAATCCTTTATCCAGACCGATGCAGCCGTTAATCCCGGCAACAGCGGCGGCCCGCTCATCAACACGGATGGGCAACTGATCGGCATCAACTCCGCAATCGCGTCACCCACCGGATCATATGCCGGCTACTCGTTCACGATCCCCGTCAATATTGTAAAGAAAATCGTCAACGACATCATGAAATTCGGTACGCCGCAACGTGCCTTCCTCGGGATCAACTATGCCCAGGATAACATGAGTGACGACGCGAAGAAAGAATACGGGATCAAAGACGGCGAAGGCGTGTTCGTTCTCGATATTACACCGGACGGTGCGGCCGCGCATGCGGGGATCAAAAAGGGCGACGTTATTACGAAGCTCAACGGTGTTGCCGTCACCACCGGCGCAGAAATGGTCGGCCAGATCGCTACCTATAGCCCCGGCGACAAGGTCAACGTGACCTATAAACGCGATGGCAAAGAGACAACGATCCCGATCGTCCTCCGCAATAACTCCGGTACAACCGCCGTCATCAGGACCTCCGTCCTCGATAAATTAGGCGCCGACCTGCAAACGCTTGGCAAAAAGGACGCCACCTCCCTCGATCTGAAAGGCGGTGTCGTCGTGAAATCCGTTACCGAAGGCGGCCTCATGGATAAATCCAGGATCCAGGAAGGATTCATTATCCTCAAAGCCAACGGCGAAGAAGTGAAGTCTGTCGAAGACTTCCAGAAGATCATCGAGAAGGCATCCGGCGGTACGGTGAAGCTGGAAGGTGTATTCCCCGGATACGAAGGCGTCTATACCTACCCGCTACGTCTCAGCACCGGCGGCTAGACAATCCACAAAATTATTACGGAGGCTGATCGTCAGATCAGCCTCCCCTGAAATGCTCCGCATTTCAGGACATTAGACGAAACGAGGCAGGCTCTACATTTGACTACTGAGACTGCATCGTTTCTTTTTCCAGCACCGCATACCCCCAGGGACTCACATCGATCGACGCCGGAAGTTTCCAATCGCGCAGGGTGAAAATGTCTTTGTACCCCCCGGTCATCCCCCACGACGTCGTATCCAGCTTAATCCACCCGCCAGAAAAATTCAACAACACCACCACCTCATCCTCCCCCGCCGTCCGGGCATACCCGAAACACCGGTCATCCGCCCCCGTGTTGATCCGCCTGGTCACTCCCGCCGGGTCAGCCGCCCGCAGCGCCCGGTTCCGTTTCCGCAGGGACAACAACGACTGGTAAAAATCATTCAGCTCATACCTGCCCGTCCACTCGATCGGGTCCCTATCGAAGAATTTCAGTCGTTTGTAATTCGGCATCTCCTGCCCGCTGTAGATCAGCGGCAACCCATTCCACGTCGCGCAAAGGACAGCACATGCTTTAGCCGTATCCCCCAGCCGCTCATACTCGCTCCCGCTATGCGAATTTTCGTCATGATTCGTCGTGAAATAAACCCTTAACCCATCCGCCGGGAATTGTGAACTATAATAGTTCAACACTTCACCAAGGCCTGCCAGCGTACTCTCCTTCCGCCATATCGCCTCCATCTTGTGCAGGAGCTTCCAGGTGTAGGTCGCATCGAAGACCTCGTGATAGGCGATCTCCTCACATTCCGCCAGCCAGAACAACGGCTTCAGCGGATCCAGCGCCACCCTGGCCTCCCGCCAAAAATCAAGCGGCACCAGCATTGCCATATCGCACCGGAACCCATCCACATCGCAGCTCTCGATCCAGAACCTCATCACGCCGATCATCGCCTGCCGCAACTCCTTATTATCATAATTCAGATCGATCACATCCTCCCATCCATGCGGATCGTAGAACTTCCCCTCCTGGTTTCGCTTGTAATACTCCGGATGCTCCCGCGTCCAGCGATGATCCCACCCCGTGTGATTGGCGACGATATCGATGATGACCTTCAACCCCAGCGCATGCGCATCCTTCACCAATTTCGTGAAGTCGTCCAGCGTACCGAATTCCGGATTGATCGCCATATAATCCGAACAGGCATAATAGCTCCCAAGCGTTCCCAATCGTTTCTCCACGCTGATCGGCGTGATCGGCATGAACCACAGGATATCGATCCCCATCTCCCGCAACCTCGGCATTTGCCGCGAAAAAGCCGAAATAGTCCCTTCAGGGGTATACTGCCGAAGATTTACCTCATAGATACTGGACGTATAACTCCATTCTGCCGGATGAAATGCTGCACTCATATGTCGTTACCTTTGAGCCGCCAATATAATGTACCTTTACCATTCGTTATGAAAAATTTTGATATCCCCGTCAACTACCGCAGCCCCCTGATCTCAGCCATCAAGAACAGCCGGAAGAGCGTGGATAAAATGAAAAAGGATTTTGCTCCTACCCTCCTCGACCTTGGCAGCCTCCGCATCTACCTCGCCCGCCACTTCGGATTTTGTTACGGCGTGGAAAACGCCATCGAGATCTCTTTCCGCACCGTCGATGAAAACCCCGGCCGCCGCATCTTCCTCCTTAGCGAAATGATCCATAACCCGCAGGTCAATGCCGACTTGCAATCCCGCGGCATCCGTTTCCTTCAGGATACATTCGGAAGACAGCTTATCCCATTTGAAACGCTGACGCCCGATGACATCGTCATCATCCCCGCCTTCGGCACAACCCTTGAAATAGAAGAGAAACTGAGCAAGATCGGCATCCAAACCGAACAATACAATACTACCTGCCCCTTCGTCGAAAAGGTCTGGAACCGGAGCGTCCAGATCGCCCGGAACGAATACACCATCATCATCCACGGCAAACCCGGCCACGAAGAGACCCGCGCCACTTTTTCCCACGCCGCGGCCGTGACGCCCACCGTCATCGTCAGGGATATGGCCGAAGCGAAAAAGCTCGCCGGATATATCAAAGGAACCCTACCCGCCGACACCTTCTATTCCGAATTCAGCGGGCAGTACAGTCCCGGCTTCGACGTCAATAAAGACCTCACCCGGATCGGCGTGGTCAACCAGACGACCATGCTCGCCAGTGATACCCAGGCCATCGCTGATTTCCTGAAACAGACCATGCTGGAAAGATTCAGCGACATAGATGGACACTTCGCCGACACCCGTGACACCCTCTGCTACGCCACGCTCGACAACCAATCGGCAGTAATAGGTATGCTCGACGCCCCCGCTGATCTCGCCATCGTCATAGGCGGCTACAATTCATCCAACACATCCCACCTTGTCGAACTCTGCGAAGAAAAAATGCCCGCCTTCTTCATTCGCTCGAATGAGAATATCGTTTCACCCGATGATATCCACCACTATAACTTTCATGAAAAAAAGGAGTGCAACACCAGAAATTGGCTCCCCAAACACCAGCCCGCGAGGATCCTGATTACCAGTGGCGCCTCCTGTCCCGATATCCTGGTAGAGTCGGTAATCTACCGCCTCGCCGGCTTCTATAACGCCGAAGAAAAGATTCCGGCCCTCATCGCCGGTTTCACACCATCTTAAAGCCTTCCAGGAACTTGGTATTGAAGTCACCGCTGCGGAATCGCTCATCCTTCATGAGCTGCAGATGGAACGGGATCGTAGTCTTGATCCCCTCGATCACATACTCGATAAGCGCGCGGCTCATCGTATTGATCGCCTCCTCCCTCGTCCGGGCGACCGCAATGATCTTCGCGATCAACGAATCATAATACGGCGGGATCGTATATCCCGCATAAGCATGACTGTCCACGCGGATCCCATGCCCGCCCGGCTGATGCAGCACCGTGATCCGGCCCGGAGAAGGCCGGAAGTCGTTATACGGATCCTCCGCATTGATCCGGCATTCGATCGCATGACCCTGCGGCTCATAGTTCTGCCCGCTGATCGCCTCGCCATTCGCGATCTTTATCTGCTCCTTTATCAGGTCAAAATTCGTTACCTCCTCCGTCACACAATGCTCCACCTGGATGCGCGTGTTCATCTCCATGAAATAGAAATTCCGATGCCTGTCCACCAGGAACTCGATCGTCCCCACACTCTCATAATTGATGGCCGATGCAGCCTTGATCGCCGCCTCACCCATCCGCTGTCGCAGGTCCTCCGTCATGAACGGTGATGGCGACTCCTCCACCAGCTTCTGATGCCGGCGCTGAATGCTGCAATCCCGTTCGCTCAGATGACAAACCCGCCCATACTGATCACCAGCCACCTGGATCTCAATATGCCGCGGCTCTTCCACGAACTTCTCCATGTATATGCCGTCGTTCTTGAAGGCAGCGCCCGCTTCAGCCTTTGCCGTATTATAGGCCCGCTCCATTTCCGACTCTTGCCAGACAACCCGCATCCCCTTTCCGCCACCGCCTGCCGTAGCCTTCAGAATGATCGGATACCCGATCTCCCTGGCCAAACCCTTGGCCTCATCCAGACTTTCCAGCAACCCTTCCCCGCCCGGGACCACCGGTACCCCGGCATTGATCATTGTTTCCTTCGCCGTGATCTTATCTCCCATGGCATTGATCATCGCGGGTGTAGGCCCGATGAATTTGATCTCATGCTCCCCGCAGATCTCCGCGAACCGCGCATTCTCCGCCAGGAAACCATAGCCGGGATGGATCGCATCCGCATTCGTGATCTCCGCCGCAGCCATGATATGTGGAATATTGAGGTAGGAATCGAAACTTGCCGGCTTCCCGATACACACCGCTTCATCGGCAAACCGCACATGCAGGCTTTCCTTATCCGCCGTAGAGTATACCGCAACGGTCTTGATACCCATTTCCCGACAGGTTCGGATCACCCGGAGGGCAATCTCTCCTCTGTTGGCAATCAGTACTTTTTTAAACATTCTTGGAATTTGAATTTCGACAAAATCACACAAACCTGCCTCACGCAGGCTCTACCTGGAACAAAGGCTGGTCGTATTCTACCGGCGACGCATCCTCCACCAGGACCTTGACGATCCGCCCCTTGACCTCACTTTCGATCTCATTGAAAAGCTTCATCGCCTCGATGATGCAAACTACCGTGCCCGGCTCGATGTCGTCGCCGACGTTTATAAAGGAAGGCTTATCGGGTGAAGGACTGCGATAGAACGTCCCGATCATCGGGCTCTTGATCGTAATCGTATTTGCGGCCGGCGGCTCAGCCGGCCTTGTCGCTTTTTCCGGTGCGGCAACTGCCACAGGCACAGGCGCCGCCGCTATAGGAGCTGCAGCCATCGCAGCAATCGGCTGCGCAGAAACGGGGGCGGCGATTATTTGCTGAACTGGTTCTTCTTTCTGCTTGATCGTCAATTTAAATCCTTTCTCCTCAATGCTCACTTCTCCAATGTTAGACTTGTTGATCATTTTGATCAACTCCTGAATCTGTTTAAAATCCATATTGGATGAATTTACTTATTTGGGCGGCTAAAATAGGGATTATAGCTAAATATACCCAAAATCAAGGGTTATTTCACCCGTTCCACATATTCCCCGGTCTTGGTATTGACCCGGATCAACTCCCCTTCATTGACGAAAAGCGGCACATTCACCGTTGCCCCCGTCTCCACCTTGGCCGGCTTAAGGGTACGCGTAGCCGTATCTCCCTTGATCCCCGGTTCGGAATATGTGACCTGCACAACGATCTTGTCCGGTAACTCGACGCTCATCGGCTGATCGGTGTCCGTATTGATAAGAACCGACACTTCCTGCGCTTCCTTCAAAAACTGCGGGGCATCGATCAGTTGTTCCTGCAAGGCAATTTGCTCAAAAGTCTCATTGTCCATGAAATTATAACCCGTATCATCCTTATACAGGAATTGATACGCCTTCCGCTCCACGCGCACCGGATAGATCGTGTCCCCGCTATTCCAGGTCTTTTCGATCGAACGATTATTGTCAACCCCCTTAAGCTTGGCCCAAACCTTTGCCGCCGCCCGTGCCGTCTTATTTTCGCCAAACTCCACCACGGTGTACAAACTGCCTTCCAATTTGATGATCATGCCGCGACTGATGTCCGCAGTATTTGCCATATTAGCTGTTAATGATTTTTTGAATCGGTAAAATAATGTCTCGCAAATAGAAATCCCCCCCACCCGGCAGCCCGCTAAAAATTGTAGCAGGACCATCTCCCGGGAAGGAGGGGGCAAATTTACAGTAAATTAACCAAACCCGAACAAAGCCAGGTCCAGGACATTGGTATAGGCAATATCAGCTCGCTTTATCGCACTCCACCCTCATTGTTTTAGCCTAATGATGACTACGCCGTTCTTTCCTTTTTCGCCATATGACTTCACAGCCGCGGAATCCTTGAGTACCGAAATGGACTCTATCCTTTGGGGATCTAGCGTCTTCAGCGTGTCTGCGGGGACTTCCTTGCCGCCGATCAGGAACAGGGGTCGGTTTGTATAGCCCTCCACTAGTTGTACCGTTTCCATAGGATGCATCCCCTTTGCCTCAGCCTCTTTCCCCTGCTCCTTAGACCAGTCATGCCCGGGGTCGTTCGTACTCAGCAGCACCGCTCCACGCTTTGCCCGCTCTCCATAGGCAGCAACCGCCGGGCCAGGACCGATCACAGTAACGGATTTAACCATTTCAACCGGAATCGCACCGACCCCCCAATCCGACGGCATCCACTTCCCATCGACAATATATAGCGGTGCAGTGCTGTCCGGCCGGCCTCCAACTTTTCCGATCAATCGAATGCGCCGTCTCGTGCTGTCTCCACCACCGGGAACCGTATCCGCCACCACCTTATGCGGCGGCCAACCCGCCTTTCGCTCCATGTCATCCGAATTGAACCCCGCCTTCGGCACACGATCCGGCAGTTTCCCATACAACCGTTCAAATTCCGCCCGCTCATTCTCCGCATCATTGTCCATATCATAATACCTCGGATTCCCCGACACCGGCACCCCGATCACCCGGCTGTCCCCCGGAAAAATGACCGCTCTGACATTCGGATTCGTCGAATGAAACTCCCGCTGCGCCTGCTCCCCGATCGCCGCCCACCGCGCCAGATAACCAGGATTGGCCAAATGCCCCTCCGGATGATCTGTAGCCATATAACCCGGAAATTCCCCATACTTTTTATACAACTCCTGCAGACCCGGCGTTCCCGGATAACCATAGCGCTCGATGGTCCCGTCCATATAGATCACGATCTCCTTTCGCCTATCCTCTGTCGTATAGAAAAGACCGATCTCCGAATGATCCTTCTTCATCGTCATAAACCGGTTCAGAT
This sequence comes from Puia sp., assembly GCA_035948015.1. GTDB lineage: Bacteria > Bacteroidota > Bacteroidia > Chitinophagales > Chitinophagaceae > Puia. The sequence goes on along the minus strand of DASZJO010000151.1, from coordinate 11,629 downwards.
CGTCGCTCCCCTTTAGCGCGCGCTTCATCTCCTGGACCGCATCCGCATAGTCAGGGTCCGCTGGGACCTTCACAAACGAAGGTGCAATGAAGATCCCGTATTCACTCGACCTGACTCTATTAAGCAGATGTATTACCCCTACATCCAATATCCCTATCGTTTCCTTCAGATCCGGAATATTCCGTCCGCGGAAATCAGTGTCATACCCTGGCTTCGTGTAGTCAAGATGGATCTTCACCGGATTTGTCTGCACCGGGATGTGTAGCTTATAGAATCCATTGCCGTCCGTTGTCGTCTGCAATCCCGTCACCGTATCCCGGACTACTACCCCCTCCATCGGCTTCCTGTCCGGCGAACTGATGACAATCCCCGCCGCATTCACAAAGACCGGGCCCTGAGAACCTAACAGCCCCGTATACCTGTCCCGGAAAGCCACCAGCAAAACCGCGACCAACGGCAGCAGGAACAAGAGCTTCAGCAAATGTACTTTCGCGCTCCGCACTTTGTTCATCATGACAATACGCTTTTTCAGCGACGAGAAATTGAATTTGTTCGCCAACCGGTACCCTGACTCACCCACCACCTTCAACAAGTGATATTGATAGCCCTTGCGCTCCACACCATTGTCGAGAACCTCCTGGTCCGCAATGAACTCCAGGTTCTGCCGGATCGAATACCGGATCAGCCATGCAAACGGATTATACCAGTTGAGCACACTAACCAACTCCGAGCTCAGGATATCTACCGTGTGTCGCTGCCGGATATGTACATACTCATGCAGGATGATATCCGCCCACTCCTGTTCCGAATGCGAATGTTGATTGAGATAGATCGCATTCCCGAAGGAGAAAGGAATGATCGGCTTGTCCACCTGGTAGATCTTCACTTCGTGACCATCGATCAGCCGGGCGTTTCGCCGCAGCCGGACCAGCGACACCCACCGCACGATCACCCGCACCAGCAACAGCACCGACCCCGCGGCCAGCACCCATAGGATTATCGCCCACCCCGACAGCCCTGCCGAAGGCAACGATGAAACACCGGCAGCCGTCCTTTGCGCGACGCCGCCCATCGCCGGGATATACTGGAGCACGACCGGCTCGCCCGCCGGCCATTTCGGCAGCATCGGCCCGATATTGATCAAAGGAATGAGAAAGGAAATTAGCGAATAGCCGAGAAGATACCACCGGTTGAGACTGTAAAACGTCAACCTCCGCAACACCGCCTGATAAAAGCACCAGACGATCGCGAGGCATACCGAAAGCTTAAAAAGGAACAAAGGTACAATGGGCATGGTAGCAATATTTAGATGCATGAATAGCTGGATTTACATAATATATTGAGTAAATTTCTCGGCCGCGCTAGCCCCTCCTATGACCCCGATTTTTCAATCAGATCGATGATCTCCTTCAACTCCTTCGCCGAAAGCTTCTTCTCCTCCACAAAGAAATTCACCAGCTCCTTATACGAATTGGCAAAATAATCCCGTACGAACCCATTCATAAACCTCTCCTTATACTCGTCCTCACCGACCAGCGGCTTAAACAAATAGGCATTCCCGACCATCCGGCTGGCCAAATAACCCTTTTTCTCGAGATTCTTAATGGTGGACGCGAGCGTAGTATACGGCACCCCGGGCGAAGGCATGTTTTCAAGGAAAAGCTTGATGCTTCCCTCTCCTGACTTCCAAACCGCCTGCATCGCCTCCTCCTCCTGATGACTTAATTTTTCCAGTTCCATCGTATTACGAAGTTTTCGTAAAGCTACGAAATTATCGTAACGAACAAATAAATAATCCCTCTTTTTCGTTTATGATTTACTTTTACAACATGATTCGTTGCATCAAACTCTTTAAGATGAAGCAAGTATTCCTGATAATCATCACTTTAGCTATTTGCCAGTTCGTATCCGCCCAAAAGCTCCCCAACCAACCCGCCACCGATTCAGTCAACGCAAGCGCTCCCTTCATGCGCTATCCGACCATCCCACCCTTCCGCCTCCTGAAACTCGATAGCGCTACCTACCTGACCAAAGAGGACCTCCGCAAGAACCGTAAGACAATTGTCATGTATTTCAGCCCGTCCTGCGAACATTGCAAGCACCAGACCGAAGCAATCCTCGCAGACTTCAAGGATTTTAAGGATATCGAGATCGTCATGGCCACCTATATGCCCTTCTCCGAAATGAAAGAATTCGACGAGCATTATAAAATTTACGAACATCCCAACATCAAGATCGGCCGCGATGAGAAATTCGTGCTGCCTCCCTTCTACCGCATCAAGAACCTGCCCTACCTGGCGCTTTATGATCGGAGAGGAAACCTCATCACAACGTTCGAAGGAACGCAGAAAACGGACACCCTCCTGAAAGCCCTCAAAGTCAAACAATAGAAGCCACTGCCCGCCAAACACCAGAAGTCGTTACCTTTATCCGCGCAAATAGCATTTTATCACTCCATTAAATATTTCATAGATGAAAGTTACGGTTGTAGGCGCAGGCGCCGTGGGCGCCACCTGTGCCGATAATATCGCCCGTGCGGCACTTTGCGAGGACCTCGTGCTGCTGGACATCAAGGAAGGATTAGCTGAAGGAAAAGCCCAGGACATGATGCAGACCGCCGCGCTGCTGGGTTTTGATACCCGGATCACCGGCACCACGAACGATTATAGCAAGACCAACGACAGCGATGTCGTCGTCATCACCTCCGGTCTCCCCCGCAAACCGGGCATGACCCGCGAAGAATTGATCGGCACCAATGCCGGCATCGTGAAAGGCGTCACGGAAAATATCCTGAAACATTCCCCCAAAGCCATCCTGATCATTATCAGCAACCCGATGGATACGATGACGCAGCTGGCACTGACGCACACCGGTCTGCCCAAACATCACATTATCGGCATGGGCGGCACCCTCGATAGCGCCCGGTTCAAATATCAGCTGAGCCAGCACCTTCATTGCAGCCCGGACGATCTGAATGCCGTAGTGGTCGGCGGCCACGGCGATACCACCATGATCCCCCTGATCCGCTTCGCCACCTGGAACAGCGTCCCCGTAACGAATTTTTTGACCGCAGATCAGCAGAAACAGATTGTCGCGGACACCATGGTCGGCGGCGCTACCCTCACCAAACTGATCGGCACGTCCGCCTGGTACGCCCCCGGCGCCGCTGGGGCCGCGCTGGTCAAAAGCATAGTTCGCGATGAGAAGAAGCTCTTTACCTGCTGTGTCTCGCTCAATGGCGAATATGGCCAAAAGGATATCTGCCTCGGCGTTCCCGTCACCATCGGCCGCCATGGCTGGGAGAAGATCGTCGACTTTGGCCTTAACGCCGAAGAACAAAACCTCTTTTCCAAGAGCGCAGACGCCGTCCGAAGCATGAACGACGTCCTCAAGACCTTATAATAAGTAATAGCACTTCTTGTATCTCCGGCCGCCTCCCCACCCAACGAGGCGGCCTTTTTTTAAAGCGTCATAAGCGCAAATACCATCAGCGTGACACTCGCTGCCGACAGCGTGATTGCATACAACAGCGAAATCGCCACCGCCTTTAGCAGCGACATCCCCACCGATTGCCCGTACATCCCCCGCAACGCCGCCACCAGATAGACAAAGATCGGCAGCGGCGAGATCGCAGCCAGGATTATTCCGGCCCAGTGCCCCGGAATGACAATACTCAACAGTAAAAGGAAAAGGAAGAAGAGAAAGACAAAGGAATGGAAATGGACCGAGAAGATCGCGTGGTTGACATAATAATACTTTTTCCTGGAATAGAACCAACCCGCATACAACGCAAAGAGCGGCAGCAGGACAAACATGATCTTCGGTATATCGTGCTGCACATTGACTTCGAGATGCATCTTGCTCCGGCCCCCGTTCTTTTCCTTCTGCCGGACATTGTTGCGCAGGATCCACGCCATTATCCCTTTATCCCGTGAAGTGTCCGGCAACGATCGCTGGACAGAATCGTACTCACGGACCGTTTTATATTTGTTTTCTTCGATATCGATCAGCACCTTGCCACTCGAACTCCAATGCAGGGACAGTGATTCAGGCATACCTTTGTCTTTACTCGTGCTGTCCAGTCTCGCAGCCAACTCGGCATTAAATGCCCGTCGCAGACTGTCCGCCCCCGCTCCTGCTCCCAGTACTCCCCCTACTCCCGCGCCTCCCCGCAAACCCTCCGGCTTGACCGCCCGGAGACTGTCCGCCAGCTGCTGCCGGAAGGCATTCACCGCCCGCATGTCACCCTCAGAATGATCGGCGGATTCCTGGCTTCCTGCAAACAAAGCCACAAAAAATACGGCCGAAATAAAGACATACATCCGGATCGGGTTCAAATACCTGACCCGCCGCCCGGCCACATACTCCCGCGTCAGGAAACCTGGCCTCCATATCAGGTCCTTCAGCGTCGTAAAGATCTTGGAATCGAAATGCGTGATATCCGCAAAGAAATGCCCGATCAAATGACCTACACTTTCCTTTGGCTCCACATTCTCTTGCCCGCACCGTGTACAATATCTCTCCTCCACCATAGCCCCGCAATTCAGGCAATTCTTTTCATGACGAAGATGATAGCGACTCACCGGTTTTTTTCTAAAAATATCGAAAATTCTGAACTTTGCCGGAGCGTCGTCCCCTCGTCCCCCCGTCCCGCTATCCCCGCTCGATCTCCCGCACCACCACCTCCATCGGCTGCATCTCCATACACTTAAAATGACCTTTCGGACATTTCTGATACCCAATCTTCGAACAGGGCCTGCAGCTCAACCCTTTCACCTCCATCATCGCAAACGGCAGCTTCCCAAAAAGCTCCCGCCCCGTCCCCGGAAAGTGAGACAAAAAATTGTCCCCGTAATAGGGATACATCCCAAACTCGGGCACCGTATTCCCCCAGATCGACAACACCGGCCGCCTGAACGCCGCCGCAATATGCATGAGCCCTGTATCATGCGTCACGATCAGCTTCGCCTGCCGCACGAGCCCCGCCGATTCGTTAATATTGAACTTTCCGCACGCATTGTATATTTTGATCGGATCGATCGCCGCCAGCTTCTCCCCCACCTCCGCATCCTCCGGGCCGCCCAGCAGGATCATGGGATGCCGCGCCCGCTCACAGATCTCCGCCAGCTTATGATACGGCAGTTTTTTCGTCGGCAACGCCGCCCCGATCACCAACCCCGCATACCCTGCCTGATGTGCCGTCGGAATATCTCCCGCCTTCAGCGCATCTGCTTCGGGAATGAAATAATCCAACCCCGCACCATCATTCCGGATGCCAAATCCCGCTACCGTCTCCATATACCGGTCGACGATATGCACCGCCGGCAGCCGGTTCCACCTGAAATTGGTATACCACCATTTTTCAAGATTGAGCTTCCGAAACGCAAAGGCCTTCTTGCCAAGCGCCCGCTTGACCTTCAACGTCCGCAAATTATGATGCAGGTCGATCACATAATCATAATCCTCCTCCCGCAACGCCTCAACCAGCGCCGCAAGATCGTCTCCGGATCCCAAACAATGTATTTTGTCGATATATGGATTCGCCTCCAGGATGGGCTTGAATGCCCCCTTCGTCAGATAGTGCACCTCCGCCGTCACCAGCTGCCTCTTCAAACACCGCACTACCGGCGTGGTCAGCACGATGTCCCCAATAGAGCTAAACCGTATTACCAGGAACTTCATCTGTCCATAATGTCTTTTCAAAAGTCATTTCGGCTCGATATAATTCAAATCTTTTCCAAACGTCTCCGGCGTGATCGCCAGCGACACAAACGCGATCGTCAAAACAATAACTCCAGTCAACCAACCCGCTTTGAAATGCCCCACCGACGGCACCAGGGCCTTGAAGATCGGTGAAACCACCACTGCCAGCGATCCTCTCGCCATATTCGGCACTGTTGTCGCCACCGTCGCCCGGATATTCGTCCCGAACTGTTCCGCGGCCATCGTTACGAACATGGCCCAGAAGCCCGTCCCCAATCCCAACACCACACAAACCCAATACAATGCCGTCGACGTCGCTCCCTGCAAATTAAAATATCCGATCACCCCGATCAGCGTAATGATATGGAATAGCCACAGCGCCTTCTTGCGGCTCCTGAACCACTGGCTGATAAATCCGATCATCACATCGCCCACCGATATCGCCGCATACGCGACCATAATGCCCAACCCGGGATCGATCGTCCCGCTTACTTTCATGTCCTTGCCAAAATCATTGCAAAACGTGATCAACACTCCTATCACATACCAATTCGGGAGCGCGATAAGGATCGCCGTGATGTATTTCTTAAATCGCACCCAACTCGTAAATAACATAAAGAAATTGCCCCGGCTGACATTCGTTCCCGCCATGCTCTTATACATCCCCGACTCCAGTACGCCGATGCGCAGCAGCAACAGCAGGAAGCCCAACCCGCCGCCGATATAATAACAGGTTCGCCAGCCATCCAATCCGCCCCCGAACCATTGCTTGATATAATAGGCAAAAACTGCCCCGCTCAACCCGATCCCGGCCACCCAGGAGGTCGCAATCCCCCGCTTCTCTTTCGGCATCAGCTCGCTTACCAGCGTGATCCCCGCCCCCAACTCACCCGCCAGGCCCAGTCCCGTCACGAATCGCGCCAGCTCATACTGACCCAGCGAGTGCACCATGCCGTTCGCAATGCTGCCGACCGAATAAAGGATGATGGACGCAAACAGTACCCTTAGCCTTCCCAATTTGTCACCCAAAACTCCCCAAATGATACCGCCGATCAACAGCCCGATCATCTGAATGTTCAGGATGTCACCGCCTTTAACCTTGATCTCATCCGCACTCAACCCCAACCCCCTTAACGACGGGATCCGGATAATACTAAAAAGTAAAAGGTCATACACGTCCACGAAATAACCCAACGCCCCTACGATCACAGCCAGATTGAAAAGCGGATGTATTTTTTTCTCCATGAAGAATCAGGGTTTTTTATAGGGGTCTTCTACCGGCGCAGAATTTTTCTTGCCAAAAAAGAGCTTGAATAAAACAGGCGCAGTGGTCACGACAACGATCCCGATCACGATCACCTCCAGGTGGTCTTTCAGGTCGAACTTGTATTTCGAAAGGACAAACCGCTCGAGATAGTGACCGGCAAATAACATGGTGAATACCCATGCTATGCATCCGATAAAGTTGTAATAGACGAATCTTTTCTTGTTCATTGCCACGATCCCCGCAATGATCGGGACGAAGGTCCGAATAATGGGAAGGAACCGCGCAAATACAACAGCCTCGCCCCCATGCTTGGCAAAGAACTCCTGCGCCCGGAACAAATATTTCTTCTTGAATAGGAAATTTTCCTTCCTGTGATACAGATAGGGGCCGCTCTTATTCCCAAACCAATAACCAACCCAATTTCCGGCAAACCCACATGCCGAGACAAGTATCCAAAGCGCCAGCAGATCCGGCAGATCCCCTCCGACACCCCCTTTGACCAGGCTTCCGATCAGATCGGTGCTATATATCCCGGCAACGAAAAGAAGACTGTCGCCCGGAAGAAAGAAGCCTACCATCAAACCCGTTTCTGCGAATACAATAAACAACAATACCCAAAGCCCCCCCCATTTTATATAAAACTTGGGGTCGATAAGGTCACGAAACGTGATCGTCAAAAGTTCATGCATAGTGGTGTTCTCATTTTAGATTATCCGCCCCGCCCCCTCGCCCCAACCGCCGCCGGCTCCAGTTCCCCTTCCCATTTGCTTACAACCGCCGCCGCAATACTGTTACCGAGCACATTCGTGGCGCTCCGACCCATATCCAGGATCTGATCGATCCCCAATAAAAGTAACAACCCCTGCTGCGGTATATTGTATAGTAAAAGCGTACTCGTCATCACAGCCAGGGCTGCCCGCGGGACACCCGCTACCCCCTTGCTCGTCAACATCAGCACCAGCAACATCGACACCTCCTGTCCCAGGCTCAAATGAACATTATACGCCTGCGCGATGAACAGCGACGCAAACGTCATATACAACATGCTCCCATCGAGGTTGAAGGAATACCCGAGTGGTAAGACGAAACTCACGATCTTCGGCGGACACCCGAAATTTTCCAGTTCCACGATCAGCCTTGGAAATGCCGCCTCCGAACTGGCGGTACTAAAAGCCAGCAGGATCATGTCTTTAACATGCATCACCAGCTCGATCACCCGCCGCCCGATAAAGACCGAAGCCACCAGTAACAGAAGAAGCCATAACGCCACTATACCAAGGTAGAACCCCAGGATCAGCTTTCCGTATGTCAGGAGCAATTCCGGGCCTTTAACGGCAATCACGCCCGAAACCGCCGCCAACGCCGCGACCGGCGCCAAATACATCACATAACCCGTTACGCGCAGCACGATCAGCGCAACCGTATCCAACGCTTTGATAACGATCTTCCCCTGCTCCCCGATCGACGCCGTCGCAATCCCGAAGAACACCGCAAAGACTACGATCTGCAGGATCCTGTTCTGCGCCAGCGCATCGAATATGCTCACCGGAACAATATTGGTGATAAAGGTCCTGAATGGAACCGGCCCGCCTTCGATACCCGTACTTGCCCCTGCCGGCGGCAACGGCAGATTGAGCTCGCTTCCCAACGACAGTCCGTGCATGAATACCATCCCGAGAAAAAGAGAAAGAAAAGAAGCAAAAAGGAACCACAGCAACGCCTTCCCGCCGATCCTGCCCACCGCTTTGATATCCCCCAGCTTGGCGATCCCGACCACCAACGTACTGAAGACGAGTGGAGCAATGATCATTTTTATTAGTCGCAAAAAGACATCCGTCACCACATTGATCACACCCGTATACCCCGACACCAATCCCGGATTGCCATTATAATAAACCCAGAGCCCCAGTAGGACCCCCGCCACCATGGCGATCATTATCCAACCTGTAAGACTGATCTTTGGCATGGACACCCGGGAATATCCTGCAAACAATCGAATTTTATTGATTTGACAAAACTTTAATGCTAAAATTCCCTATTTTCGACCATTGTCTAATACACACCCAACAATCAAAACGAGCTTAATATGAGTTTATTGAGAAAGAAATCGTTGGACGCCCTGATGTCGCAAGCCGGAGATTCGGAAAAGGGTCTGAAGCGGACGCTTGGAGCCGGAAGCTTGATCGCCCTGGGCATCGGCGCCATCATCGGCGCCGGTTTGTTTGTACGGACCGCCGCTGCCGCGGGTGAACACGCCGGCGCCGCCGTCACTATTTCTTTTATCATCGCCGCCCTGGGCTGTGCCTTCGCCGGTCTTTGCTACGCAGAATTCGCCTCCATGATCCCTATCGCCGGCAGCGCCTATACCTACGCTTATGCAACGATGGGCGAACTGGTGGCCTGGATCATCGGTTGGGCATTAGTATTGGAATATGCCCTCGGCGCCGCAACCGTGTCTATTTCCTGGAGCGAATACCTTAATAACCTATTGGGGCACTCCATCCCCTTTGAGTGGTGTCATTCCCCTTTTGAACAGCCGTTGTTGGATGCGAACAATGTATTGCACCACGGGATCATCAATGCACCTGCACTGGTTATCCTCCTGCTCCTGTCCGCACTTCTGATTAAAGGCACCCAGGAATCTGCCACCGTCAACGCGATCATCGTCTTTGTAAAAGTGGCTATTGTACTGGTGTTCATTGCGATAGGCTGGCAGTTCATCAACCCCGCCAACCATCATCCCTATCTTATCCCCGCCGATGCTCCTCCCGCCCAGCTGCGCGATGGCACTTTCTATACCTATACAAACTTTTTCCGCCACGGCTGGGGGGGCGTGCTGACAGGCGCGGGCATAGTATTTTTCGCTTTTATCGGTTTCGATGCGGTGTCCACGGCTGCACAGGAAGCCAAGAACCCCGCCAAAGACATGCCGATCGGCATTTTGGGATCCCTGGTGATCTGTACCATCCTATATGTACTTTTCTCATGGGTGCTGACCGGCGTCGCCCCCTATACGGATTTCGTCAAGGCAGGGAAAGAAGCCTCCGTCGTTTATGCCATCGAGACTTATATGCACGGGTATCATTGGCTGTCGACGTTGGTGACGATTGCAATCCTGGCAGGCTTCTCTTCGGTCATCCTGGTGATGCTCCTGGGCCAGAGCCGGGTGTTCTATACCATGGCCACCGATGGCCTTTTACCCAAGGTCTTCTGCGATCTTCATCCCAAATTTCGCACTCCATATAAGTCGAATATAATCCTTTTCGTCTTCGTGGGTCTGTTTGCCGCTTTTGTCCCGGGCAGCGTTGCTGGTAACCTGACCAGCATCGGTACCTTGTTTGCCTTTGTGATCGTCAGCGCCGGGGTATGGGTCCTGCGGGTCAATGATCCCACCCGCCGCCGTCCCTTTAAAACACCCCTGGTACCGCTGGTACCCATACTGGGGATGCTGGTTTGCGCGGCAATGATCATTTCGCTGGATTCCACTACCCAATTGACAGCTCTTGTCTGGATGATCGTTGGACTGCTGATCTATTTCGGCTATAGTAAGAACAACAGCAAACTGAAAAATTAGTACCTTTGCACCCGCACTAAAATTGAAGATTTTTCTATGGGTCGCATATTCGAAGTCAGGAAGTCCACCATGTTTGCCCGCTGGGATCGGATGGCCAAACAATTCTCCCGTATCGGAAAGGAAATCGCCATCGCCGTCAAGGCTGGCGGCCCCGACCCCGCCACCAATCCCGCCCTCCGTCGCTGCATGCTGAACGCCAAGAGCGTCAACATGCCAAAGGACCGCGTCGAAGCTGCTATCAAACGCGCCCAGGGGAAAGAGATGAGCAACTACGACGAGATCCTCTACGAAGGCTACGCTCCCCACGGTGTTGCCGTCCTCGTGGAGACCGCCACCGATAACCACGTCCGCACCGTTGCCAACCTCAAATCCCATTTCACAAAGGGGCATGGCAACCTCGGCAATAGCGGCAGTGTCAGCTTCCAATTCAAAAAAATGGGCGTGTTCAAGTTGAAACCTGAAGGCATCAATATGGACGATATGGAACTTGAGCTCATCGACCACGGCCTCGAAGAAATGGGCGAAGGGACCGGCGAACACGATGAACCCGTCATAGTCCTGCGTGTTAACTTCAATGATTTTGGGAACCTGCAAAAAGCCCTCGAAGAAAAAGGCATCACCCCAATAAGCTCCGAGATCGAATGGATCCCGACCACCACCGTCGAACTGCCCGAAGATCAGGCCCAGGACGTCCTCAAGCTCGTCGACCGCCTGGAACAGGACGAAGACGTGCAGAAGGTCTTTTATAATTTGAAATAACGTTTACCCCCGGCTCGGCCATCACGGCCGACCCGTTACCGCCTCCCCGCCAGGTGCCGCTTGCCCACGCAGCGGCCTTACCCCCTATTCCGCCATCATCTGCCTCACCGCGTCGATCACCTGCTCCGCATTTGGCTTACTGAAATAGTCCCCGTCCGATGAATACGCCGGGCGGTGCGCCTGCCCCGTGATCGTCCGCGGCGCCACATCCAGCCACCTGTACCCCCCCTGCTCCTCCATGACCTTATTAAAAATATACCCCGCAGCCCCACCCGGCACGTCCTCATCCACGATAAGGATCCGGCTGGTCTTTTTCAGGGATGCCA
>DASZJO010000150.1:0-6843 GCA_035948015.1 Puia sp. | reverse complement strand
GCGATCGCTGCGCTGGCCGGTTCTGATACGATCGGTACGTTGCTGCCGACGGCGGCATTTTTCCTTCGGATGCCGTTCCAGCCGGCGAGGGAGCTGATTGATGCGGGTTGCGCGATCGCGGTCGCTTCCGACTATAATCCCGGGTCTTCGCCCAGCGGGAATATGAACATCGTGATCGCCATGAGCTGTATTCAAATGCGGATGCTGCCGGAGGAGGCGATAAACGCGGCCACGTTGAATGGCGCCTATGCGATGTCGCTGGGGGATGAATTGGGCAGTGTTACTCCGGGGAAGCGTGCAAACCTGATCATTACCCGTCCGGCGCCTTCGCTGGCCTATCTGCCCTATTCGTTCGGGTCTAATTTGGTTGAAAAGGTGATGATCGGGGGTGAATTCGTATAAAAATGTACATTGCAGCTCTATGTCACCCATTCTTGAATGTGTTCCCAATTTTAGTGAAGGGCGGGATCCAGGGATCATCAAGCAGATCACAGATCAGATAGAAAGCGTAGCCGGTGTCCGTCTCCTCAATGTAGATCCGGGGAAGGCGACCAACCGTACCGTAGTCACGTTTGTAGGCCCGCCGGAGGCGGTGATAGAAGCGGCGTTCCTGGCTATCAGTAAGGCCGGGGAAGTGATCGACATGCGGACGCATAAGGGCGAGCATCCGCGGATGGGTGCTACGGATGTCTGCCCGCTGATCCCGATCGCCGGGATCAGTATGGAGGAAACGGCCGCCTGGGCGCGGCGGCTGGCAGAGCGGGTTGGGGGAGAGTTGCAGATCCCCGTCTACCTGTATGAGGCAGCACAGCCGGACAAGCGGCGGAGCAATTTGTCGGTTATCCGCGCTGGTGAGTACGAAGGGTTCTTTAAGAAGATACTGCTTCCGGAATGGAAGCCGGATTTCGGCCCGGCGGAATTCCATGCCCGCCGCGGGGGGACGGTGATCGGGGCGCGGGATTTTTTGGTGGCGTATAATGTGAATTTAAATACCACGTCCACGCGGCGCGCCAATGCTATTGCTTTTGATGTCAGGGAGGCGGGGCGGGTGATTAAAGAGGGTGATAAGGATGTTCAGGTTCCGGGGACGCTTAAGTCGGTCAAGGCGATCGGGTGGTATATCGAAGAATATGGTATCGCGCAGATCTCGATGAACCTTACCAATATCCGGGTAACGCCGGTCCACGTGGCATTCGATGAAGTGTGCCGGGCGGCGGGAGAACGCGGAATCCGGGTCACCGGTAGCGAGCTGGTGGGTCTGATCCCGCTCCAGGCCATGCTGGATGCCGGGCGATATTTCCTCGAAAAGCAGCAGCGTTCTACGGGCGTTTCGGAGAAAGAGCTCATCCGGATCGCGATCCTTTCGATGGGACTGGACGAACTGGGCACGTTCAAGCCGGAGGAGCGCATCATCGAATATCAGTTGCGCGAGGCAGCCGCGGACAGGCTGGTGAAGATGGATTTGAATGATTTTGCCGACGAGACGGCTAGTGAGAGCCCCGCGCCGGGCGGCGGATCGATCGCGGCGTACGTTGGTGCGCTTGGCGCGGCGCTGGGGACGATGGTGGCCAACCTTTCGGCGCATAAGAAGGGCTGGGACGATCGCTGGAGGGAATTCAGCGATTGGGCGGATAAGGGGCAGCGGTATAAGGATGAGCTGTTGCGGCTGGTGGATGCCGATACGCGGGCATTCAACGGTATTATGGCCGCCTTTGCGTTGCCGAAGGGCAGCGAAGCTGAAAAGAAGATCCGTCAGGAAGCGATCCGGCAGGCGACGCGGACGGCGATCGAAGTGCCATTCCGGGTGATGGAGGCGGCGGATTCGAGCTTTGCGCTGATCAGGGCGATGGCGGCGGAAGGCAATCCGAATTCCGTTTCGGACGCGGGTGTCGGCGCGTTATGCGCACGGGCGGCGGTGCTTGGGGCTTTCCTGAATGTCCGGATCAATGCGAAGGGTTATAGCGATAAGGGATATGTGCGGGAGGTTCTTACACGGGGTGAAGCGTTGGTGGAAAAGGCGATGGCCGCGGAAAAGGATATACTGACGATTGTCAATGAGAAGATAGCGATGTAAAAATATTTTGTATGCAACATCTCCATGTCTACTGCAAACAGGACGTGCTTAATCTTACGCGGATCCGCCAATACGAGACAAAGCTGGGAGAACGGGTTCTGGTAGCGGCTGACGCTAACAATGTGGCCGGTACAATCGAACGGTCGGAGGCGGAGTATGTGCTGATCGGCGTCCCGGAAGATATCGGCGTCCGGGCGAATGAGCGGCGAGGCGGGAGCGGTACGGCGTGGCCTTCTTTCCTGAAGAGCTTCCTCAATCAGCAGAGCAATGATTTTCTCACCGGCGAGATGGTGTTGGTGCTGGGATATTTCGACTTCAGTGAACTCGACAGGTTGATCGAGGCCAATGCCTATGGCCGCGAGGAGAAGGTGGTTGCGTACCGGCATGCCGTGCATACCATCGATGAGGCGGTGGAGCCGCTGATCAAAATCGTTACGGCAGCGGGAAAGATCCCGATCGTCGTCGGGGGCGGGCATAATAATGCTTATCCCCTGATCAAGGGCGCGGCCAAAGGACTGCACAAGGCGGGGCTGATCCCGCTTCCACAGATCAATGCGGTCAACCTGGATGCGCATGCGGGCTTCAGGCCGGTCGAAGGCCGGCATAGCGGGAACGCGTTCCGGTATGCGGAGGAGGACGGGTTCCTTGAAAAATATTGCGCGATCGGCGTGCAGGAGAACGATCTGCCGCAGAATGTCTGGCTGGACATTACCAACAATCCTTTTGTAGACCTGATCACTTACGAAGATATTCTCGTGCTGGAAAAAAGGAATTTTACGCAGGCGGTGGCGCATGCCACGGGGTTCACCGAGGACAATTATATCGGGCTCGAGCTAGACCTGGATGTATTCGGGCCTACGGGCATGGGGATGCCGGCGACGGGGCTTGGGCCATTGCAGGCCAGGCAGTATGTGACGTTTGCGGCGACCGACTCCAGGATCGCCTATTTTCATATCTGTGAGGGCATTTATTCGCTTTGTCACGGGCAAAGTGAGGCAGCGGGGCAGCTCATGGCAACGATCGTGAGTGATTTTCTGAAGGCGAGGGAATAACAGATAAACCGAGATACTATGTCATCTACTTTACCCGAACAGATCTGGCAGCAGTTCGGCGCCGCCATGGACATGCTCGAAAATGCCATCATTGCCTGCCCGGAGGATCAATGGGACAACAGGTCCAGATTCTGGTACCTTGCCTATCATACGGTCTTCTGGACCGACTACTATCTTTCCGATACTCCGATGGAAAAGGATTACCGGCCGCCTTCGCCCTTTACGCTTAGTGAATTCGAAGATGGGGTCCTCCCGGAAAGGGTCTATACGAAGGCAGAAGTCATCCACTTTCTTCACCACGGCCGCGAAAGACTTCACCGCCGCCTGCATGGCTCGACCACCGGCGAGCTCCTGGAGACACGCTTCACCAGCGAATACAAGAACTTCAGCCAGTTCGAATTGCTCCTATACAATATGCGCCATGTTCAGCATCATGCCGCCCAGCTCAACCTGCTACTGCGCCAGCACGGGAATGTACCGCCGGATTGGATTTCGAGGACAAAAAAGGGTATAGCATAGAGGGGATGCAAGGAGTGGAGTTATTCAAAACGGAATCCCGATATTGACATAGCCCAGCACTCGCCGGGATTGGTCGGAATACATGGCGCTCAGCTCGAGCGGGCCCAGCGGGAACATGTAGGTAAAAGTCAGCGCGTAGCCCGAAAGAAAATCGGGTGTCGTGAAGAATGCGCTTTTGGTAATGAAGTTATTGAACAGCACGTTGGCCTTTCCCGTCAGGAGGACATTATCGAATAGCTGATAACGCAAGGCGAGCATACCTTCCGCAATACTTGAAGAATAGAATGTGCCTTCGCGGAGTCCCGCAAAAGTCACCTGGTTATGGAATTGTTCTGTCAGCCCTCCGATCGAGAACTCATTCATGATATTGTTCTTATAATTCAGGTTGAGGCCGCCCTGGAGGTGGGCCTGTAAAGTATAGCGGCTGCTGAGGGGGATATATTGATCGTAGTTGAACAGGAGCCGCTGGTAGGGCAGGTCGGAGAAGCTGGAATCGGTGCCGCCGTTCTGAGAGCCGAAGCGCTGGACGTTCGGGTTTTGTTCAAAGACGTTGTCGGCTTCGGCTTCCAGGGTGAAACCCCGCCGGGGGTAGTCCGGGCGATCAAGCAAATTGCTCCGGATAAGGAAATAGCTGGTGACGAAATTGTTATTTCCTTTAAACTCCAGACTTGAGGTGATGGAAGGATCGTAGTTAATATATTCAAATCGGGAGCCCAGGCCGATCGTCAGGTCGCGGTTGGTCGAATAGCCGAATCTAGTGTCCAATTTGTAATAATTCTGGTCATACAGGCCAGCCTCTTTGTATTTGTTGTTGTAGGTAGTGATCTGGAAATCGTCGAACTGGGTGCCCAGGGTAAAGGCGAAATTAGCGCGGCGGCTAAAGTATTGCAGGTGCTCGGCCCTTGCCCGGAAATTCTGGCCGATATTCAGGGTGACAAGGCTCCGGGAGGTGGGAGTAAAGAAGTTGCGGGTGGTCAGGTTGAGGATGGCACTGATGCCGCTGAACTGGTTGTAGTTGAGCCCGACCTTGGCAAAAGTAAGCGGGTTCTCTTCAACGTTGAAGACGATCCGGTTCGAACTGTCGGGAAGGGTTTGTATCGAATAGGTAATACGGTTATAGTAGCGGGTGCCGAAGGCGCGCCGGACCATTTTGGAAAGCTGATCGGCGGTGTAGGAGTGGCCGGTGAGCAGGTTCATGCTTTGGACAAAGAAGCCTTCGCTGGTACGGTTCAGCCCGATAACCTGATAGGAAGAGATCTTTACAGTGCGGACGGCGGGCAGGCGGTCCTTTGCAAACGGCTGCGGGCCATAAATGGCGTTTAAGGAATCTGCCAGTTTTTTGAAAGTGGGATAAAGCCGCCGGCCTTCGTCCACCCCGGCCTGGATGATCTTTGTGGCTTCGCCGAAATTACCCATTCCGTATTCTTCGAGAGACTGGTTCACATAAATCGTGCAAAGCGGGATCTGGATCCGGGTGTCGGCCTCTTCCCGAAAAAAAGCGACCTGCATGATCACCTGCAGAGCGTTCGTCACCTGGGCGGAGCTGCGGAGCGGACCGGAGACATTGCTCCCGATCACGATGTCGGCGCCCATGTCCCGCACGTCCTTAACGGGGAAATTGCGGACGACGCCTCCGTCCACGAGTTTCCGGCCATTGTCTTCCACCGCGGTAAAAATGGTTGGGATAGCCATACTTGCCCGGACAGCGGTCACGATGTCGCCCGTATCGAGGACAATGGCATCTCCCGTAGAGATATCGGTGGCGATACATTTGAAGGGGATGGAAAATTTAGAGAAATCCTTGATAGCGTATACCGGCCGGAACAGCTCCGAGAACTTCAGCCAAAGCTCCTGGCCTTCGATCACGCCGGTGGAAAAACGGAACCATTGGTTCACCCAGGGAAGTTCGACGTCATACTTGCCGTATTCCGACTTTTCGTCCATGATCATGCTTCGCATGGAAGATTGGTTGGAAAGCAGGAGGTCCCAATCGATCCCGCGGGTGATCTTCTCGATCGAGTCGGCGGAGTAGCCGATCGCATAAAGGCCGCCGAGGATGCTGCCCATGCTTGTACCGGTGAGATAGTCGACTTTCAGCCCCGCTGAATCGATAGCCTTCAGAATGCCGATATGGGCAAGCCCTTTTGCCCCGCCGCCGCTGAGGGCGAGGCCGATCTTCGGCCGGGCGCCGGGTGGGTTTTGGGCCGCCACGGTAGCCGCAAGGAGCAGCGAGCTGATGAAAAGGGTAAAATATCTCATTGTTCAAAGCGTCTTCTCCAACTCCACGATCTTGTCGAAGACCTGTTCGTACTGGCGGTTGAGCTTGCCGAGCTCGTCGCCGGTCTTTTTGTATTCGGTTTCCGCCGTTACGAATTTATTTTTATCAGAATACGTAAAGGGGTCGGCAAGCGATGCTTCCAGCTGGTTTTTTTGTTTGGTCAGGGTAGCGATCTTTGCTTCCAGCTCCTGGAAAAGGCGCTGATGGCGCTGAAGCTCTTTTTTTGCTTCCTTGTTGATGGGGGCCGCGGCTTTAGCGGGTGGCCCGCCTTCGCTGGGGCTTTGGCGGGCGAGGGCGGGTTTTGGCGGTGCAGCCGGCGCGGTCTGTGCGGCTTTTGAGGCGGCGTCGGCCTTTGCGGCGAGGTTCCGCTCCTTCCATTCCACCCACTCTTCGTAAGTCCCCTTGAATTCGCGGATCTTGCGCTCGTCGATCTCCCAGATCTTGTTGGCTGTTTTCGAAATAAAATAACGGTCGTGGCTGACCAGCAGATAGCTGCCTTCATATTTGTTGAGCGCTTCGATCAGCAGCTCACAGGAATGCATATCCAGGTGGTTGGTCGGTTCGTCCAGGAGCAGGAAATTGGCTTTGCTGACGATGGTTTTGGCAAGTGCGACGCGGGCCTTTTCACCGCCGCTCAGGACCTTTATCCTTTTCTCCACGTCGTCGCCGCTAAACAGGAAGCAGCCGAGTAGTACGCGCAATTCGAGGTCAGTCTTCTGGCTGCCGCAGAGCTGCATCTCCTCCAACACGGTGTTGTTAACATCCAGCGCTTCCAACTGGTGCTGGGCGTAGAAGCTTTCATCGACATTGTGCCCCCAGACGCGTTCGCCGGTGAAGGGTTCGGTACCTGCGATCATCCGCAGCAGGGTGGATTTACCTTTCCCGTTGGCGCCGATCAGGGCGATCTTATCGCCCCGGTC
>DASZJO010000149.1:0-15321 GCA_035948015.1 Puia sp. | reverse complement strand
TAACATGACTGTCCGGATAAAAAGAGTATACGAGCAGGCCGAAAAGGCTGACGGCTACCGGATCCTGATCGACCGGTTATGGCCACGCGGGCTGAGCAAAGAAAAGGCGCACGTAGACAAATGGCTGAAAGAAGTGGCGCCGTCCACTGAGCTGCGAAAATGGTTCCAGCATGACCCGAAGAAGTGGGCGCAATTCTGCACAAAATACCGGGAGGAGCTGAAAGGTTCGGTGGCACTCACGGAATTGCAGGATGACATCCACCGGCATAAATCTGTTACGCTGCTTTTTGGAGCGAAGGACGAGCAGCATAACGACGCGGTGGCGCTTCGGGATCTTATCGGTGAGCAGGCTGAGTAGAGTGCTCCGGCGGCGACCAGGAGCTACAGCTGAGCTATACCCGGAGCCCTAATTGTGAGTAGCTTGAGTAGCGATGGACATCTGCGGCTTGTAGCCGGATTGAAAAGTTTTGACGACCGATCGGGGCGTGAGGACTTCTACCCTGTCCATCCCCGCCGGGCCGATCCCCTCATCGTATCCCCCGGGTGTCCAGCGAAAAATGAGTCCGTCGGCGAGCAGGAAAGGTTCATTGTTGTGGAGGATAAAGGAACCAGTGGGAAGGCAATGAATGGATTCTGTATACATGACCTTTGCACCGCTGCGATTGATCCGCTCCTTATGCAGCGCTTCATCGATCTTCCAGACCGGGGTCCGTTCATTGTAGCCGTATTCGGGATTGGCTTCGATCCAGAGACGCTTGAAGCGGTTGAACGCCTTCCGGCGGCATTCCGCGCAAGGCCGGTGACCTGCTGAGAATGCGGTAGCTTCGTCCAGGAAGAAGAGCTCCGTATATCGATCGGGCGTCATGACCTGTCGTCGCCTTCCCTTGAAATCGAGCAGGCAGATCAGCCATGCCTTTAATTTGAAAGGGCGAACGATGTCCTGGCGCTCGTCGTGGATGACGCCGCGGTTTCCCATCCAGGAGCCGCGCGCAGTTGTTTTGATGAGGTCGCCTCTGGGGTCGACCCGATTTTGCAGCATAGTAGAAAAGGTTATTTGTGTAGCCAATTGATGAGGCCGGAATGCAGGGAATCGCTGCTTAATGATTTGTTATAATCATGTCCTCATTGATTTCCGAGAGATTGCGGCAACCGGCAAGGCGGGCGGTCAATTCAAAATCGCTCAGCAGGTTCAGGATGACTTCGCATACTCCCTGCTGCCGGGCTATCGCCAGGCCATAAGCATAAGGTCTGCCTAGGAGCACTGCATCGGCGCCCATCGCGATCGCTTTGAAGCAATCGCTGCCGCTGCGGATACCGCTGTCCAGCAAGACAGGAAAGGGTTTGGGGAGCACTTTTCGGATCTCTTGCAGGGCATCGGGCGTAGCTCGGGCCCCGTCGACCTGGCGGCCGCCATGATTGGAGACGATGATGCCGGAAGCGCCGGATGCTGCGGCTTGCAGGGCGTCGTCGGCGCGCAGGATGCCTTTGATGAGGATGGGCAGGCGGGTTTGTTCGCGGAGCCGGCTGACCCTCTCCCAGCTCAGGGCGGGATTGGAATAAATGCCTGTGAAGAGCCGGACGGCCGCAAGGGGTTCAGGGCTGCGGAGGTTCTTCCAGAACCCGCCGGGATAGCGGGCTTTCAGCCGGAGGACGTTGGCGATCGTCGTGAGATTGACTTTTGGCCGGGGTGCTCCGGTAGAGGGTTGGCCTTCTCCCTTTTTCAACAAATCCCGGAATACGGGGTCGGAGGTATATTGCGCAATCCCCATTCCCCTGAGGAAAGGGAGATAGGCCAGGGTTAGATCCCGGCTGCGCCAGCCGAGGAGGGTGGTATCGACGGTGAGCACGATAGCGCTGCAGCCGCAAGCTTCGGCACGCCGGACCAACGACAGCACCAGTTCGTCGGACCGGCTCAGGTAGAGTTGAAACCAGCGCGGGGTATCGCCCATTTCTTTCGCGCAGGCCTCCATTGGCGTTCCGGCCTGGTTAGAGAAGATGAAAGGGGTTCCGGTGTCGTGGCAGGCACGGGCTACAATGCGGTCTGCACCGGCGCAGATAAGATCGAGCGCGCCTATGGGTGCGAGTAAAACGGGGAAGTCAAGGTTCAGCCCAAGTAGTGAGGTTGAGAAATGGGCCGACTCGTTGGGCCGCATCATATGCGGGCGGATGGCCAGTGCTGAAAACGCCGAGGCGTTACGGCCGATGGTTTCTTCATTGCCGGCTCCGCCGTCGATGTATGCCCAGGCTTTGGCCGACATCTTCTGTTTTGCCTGGTCACGGAGGGTCTGGGCGTGAAAGGGGATCCTCGAGCGTTGTCCCGATAAGCCTTCTGTATAGATAGCCCGTTGTCGTTCGATGGCCCGGAGCGATGTCATGGATGTAAATGTAATGATTGTCTCCGTTCCATTAAGATTTGTATCTTGCTGATTATGATCCACCCAACCATTCGCTATTCCATTTTCATGTTGGTCCTGTTGCGTCCTGTTGTTGCTTTCTGTCAGGTCACCGAGGCAGGTGGAGGAGGGTTTGATACCTATGTGGCAGTAGAGCCGGCGACCGACAGCGCAAGATTTCTCGTAAAAAAAGATGGAACGATCCTGTACTGGAACAAAGTCGATAAACTGAGTTTTTCCGCTGTCACCCTTGACGGCCGGAAGATTCCTCTTGCGGAGGTAAGAGGCATTCGGAATGGGGATTACTTTTATGCCCCGGTGGCCGATAACTATGCGCGAAGGATCGTCAGGGGCAAGCTGAACGTTTACATTGTGCGACGGGCATCAGCTGGCGAAAAGCCGTGGTGGATGGGTGCGAACGGGTCCTCGGGCAACTTTGTTCAGGGTTTGAACTATTTGGACCAGGTCTATCTGCAGGAAGGTGACAGCGGTCCATTAAAGACATTGAACAGCAGGAAGGATATCATTTCCGCCGTCCAGTCCTGTCCGTTGGCGTTGTCCATGGCGAACAAAAGCGATAGTGAACTGAAAAAAGCCATTCGCGCCGACCACCGCTATCTTAACGAGATCTTCGAGATCTATAACAACAATTGCCAGCCGCTGACCCCGCAATGATCACAGCTTATGGAGCTGGAAATAGCCGAGGTTGACCGCATCTGGCGGGGCGCTAACGTCATGGATCAACCGTATTTCATAAAGCTCCCTGGTCGCTTCAGGCAGGATGTCTTCAATCTCATAGATATCGTCGACGTCCACTCCATATTTGTCATCGATATGGGATTCCGCCCCTTTGAAACCGGTGTGTCGATAGAAGGCCGTCTCTTTTGCCCTATGAATGGCTTCGCCTTTACCTGAAGCGGCAACCAGCATTTTATAATGAAATTCTTCGAACTCTTCGGGCTTGTAGCCGCCGAGGTTGATAAAGAAGAGCCGGTGTGGCGACGGATATTCTCCGGCCGACCGGGGTATCACTTCGACGCGACAGGAGTCGACCTGTGTCACCGGCCGCCACGCGTCAATATGAAGTTTTTCGCCGGCTTCGGGCCAATAGCGGCGGATATGCGGTACCACACTCCTCAGGTCCGTTGCGATATCGAAAAAAATATCGTGCTGTTCGGTGAACCGCCCATGTGGTTTGCAGCCCACCAGGATCATAAACAGTTTTGGAGAATCGGTCATGGGATAAAACTACCAAAAATATATTCCATATCACTATCTTTATTCCATGGAAACTTCGGGTAATGTCTTAGCCATCGACATCGGCGGCTCACATATAAAATGCATTATTCTCAATTCACTTGGCGAAGGTCAAACGGAATACCGAAGGATGGCGACGCCTCTCCAGGCTACACCGGAAGCGGTGATCTTTACTATTCTGGAGTTGGTGAAAGGCCTGTCCGGTTTCGACAAGATCTCCATTGGCTTCCCTGGTTATGTCCGGAACGGGATCGTATATACCGCACCCAACTTAGGGACTGACCACTGGGCGCAATTCGACCTTGGTCAGCAGATCAGCAACCGGCTGGGCAAACCAGCCAGGCTGGTCAACGATGCCGATCAACTGGGCCTTGGCGTGGTCAGTGGGAAAGGCTATGAGTTGGCTGTGACGCTGGGAACGGGTGTCGGGACAGCGGTGATCATGGATGGGAGGCTCCTCCCCCACCTCGAACTTTCGCATCATCCGATCAGCAAGGGCCGGGATTATGATGAATATGTCGGCAGCAAGGCCATGGAGAAAGTGGGAAAAGAGAAATGGAACAAGCGGGTCGCGAAGGTACTGGCGGCGATCAAGGTGGTATTCAACTATGACCGGCTGTATCTGGGTGGCGGCAGCTGCAAGTCGCTGACGATCCCGCTGGAAGAAAATATTCACCTGTTCAACAACCAGGATGGGATCAAAGGCGGGTCGAAATTATGGGAGATGGAGGATGGGTATCATATTACGACCAATTATCCGCAATGAAACAATTTATCGCCGTACCTATCCTTTTTTTGATGCTATTTGCCTGCAAGGTCAATCCTTACCGCAAGTCCAATCGTGTGTATAAAGATCAAGCAAAAGTCCTCGCTCGCCAGATCGAAGAGCATCCGCTGGCGGTGGGGGTCGACTCGGTACCCGCGTCGCCGTATTGGGTGGGGACGACAAATTTCAATCTCAGGAAACCCAATTTTGTCATTATTCATCATACCGCGCAGAACAGCTGCCCGGAAACGCTCCATACTTTTACCCTGGCGCGTACGCAGGTCAGCGCTCACTACGTGATTTGCCGCGACGGTGTCGTCCATCATATGCTCAATGACTATTTACGGGCGTGGCAGGCGGGGGCGGGCAAATGGGGAAATGTCACGGATGTCAATTCCATTTCGATCGGCATCGAGCTGGACAACAACGGATCCGAGCCATTCGCGCCCGAACAGATCCATAGTTTGCTGAGGCTGCTGGCGGCGTTGAAGAAGGGGTACGGCATTCCAACGGCCAATTTCATCGGACATAGCGATATCGCGCCTTTGCGAAAGGTGGACCCCAGTTATCTATTTCCATGGAAGGAGCTGGCGGATTCGGGGTTTGGCTTATGGTATGCGGATACGACCGGAGTTATGGTACCCGAAGGTTTCAGTTCGCTGACGGCGCTTCGCCTGATCGGGTTTGATATTAAGGACAGCAGTGCGGCGGCACAGGCTTTCAAAAGACATTGGGAGCAGGATACCACAAAGAGCTGGGGCCCGGCAGATGTCCAGGTCCTGTATTCGTTGTACAGGCAATATCAGTGATGTCGGGGCGTTTGAAGGATATGGAAGACGTAAAACACTCCCTTGTTTATAGAGTTTTCCAGCAGAAAGACCGGCCGCGGTGGCTCAAAATATTGAACTGGATCAGTCTGGCGGGCCTCCTTGCGACGCCCCTGATATTTTTTGGCTCTATCTTTATGTTCGATAACCCCGATAATTTTCTACAGACCTTTCTGTTTTTTCTGGCAATCAACAGCTATTCCATTATCATTTTTCTGTTTTCCTGGCTGAGCTACAAGATCTATCCGGTTGAGAAATGGCTGGGAGCCCTGTTCCCGCTGATCCCCATAATCGGCTATCTCTATATTGCCATTTGGATCTTGCCCGGGACTTAAATTATTTTACCTGGAAACCTCAAACACATTGTCTGCCGGATGGCTATCCGGTACATAGGTGCTGCCCAGTCGAATCCTGATTACAGGGTGGGCTGCGTGGAAGGCGATTGTCAACTGCGACTCGTGTTCCCAGATGGCCACGGAGCGGTGGATCTTTTCCTTGCTGCCGTCGGCATATTCAATCGTCAAGTCGACCGGTGTGGGTTTGCCGCCTTTGTTGGTAATGAGGATCGTCCAGGCATTCTCCTTGTGGCGCACGTCAGAAATCGCCAGGTCGGGGTAGCCGCTATCATAGAACCATCGTTGCCAGAACCAGTTGAGGTTGCGCCCGGTCCCGGCATTGACGCTGCCGAAAAAATCCAGGGGGATGGGATGTCTGCCATGCCAGTCTTCCATGTATTTGTGGATCCCGCGAAGGAAAAGGCTGTCTCCCAGCATATCTTTTAAATAAAGATATCCCATGGCGGGTTTGGGGTAAGAATTGAGGTAATAGTCATTATCCGTCTCCTGGGTCGAGAGGGTCATGATCGGCAGGTCTTCTTCCTTACCGGCGCCCCGCGCATATGGTTCCACGCCATAACCGTCCACGATCGCCGAGTCGATGAGCGGCGAGATGATCCATTCCCCGATAGTTGCCCAGCCTTCGTCCATCCATGCATATTTGGTCTCGTTGGTGCCCATATAAAACGGAAAAAGCGTATGGAAGATCTCATGGTCGGTGAGTTCGATGGCATCGGGCCGGCTTTCGAGCGGGTTGTCGTTGACCATCATCGGGTATTCCATCTGGTCGAGACCGTCGAAAACCGTTTCATGCGAATAGGGGTAGGGCCAGGCGGGAAAAGTATAGCTCATTGCGTGGACCGTCTTACGCGCAAAATCCACCACTTCGAAATAGTCCTTATGGTTTGGGTTGAATACCGCGTCCACGCGGGTCCTCCTGTCAGATGCCGGGTCTACGACCAGGCTCGAAGCCTTCCACATATAATGGTTGCTGGTAGCGAAGACAAAATCGGTGACGCCTGTCGCCTGGAAATTCCAGGTGTTCGAGTCCGCGCTGCGGGTCAGGCCCTTATGGGCAAGGTCGGTCGTGTCGATGATGGTTATGACGCTGTCGCTTTGGCCCGCAGCGTCGATCCGTTGGTTGATGGCGGGCGGCAGCAGGTCGCCGCGATTGAGCAGGTCGCCGGTTCCCCAAACGACGTAGTCGCCGGGGACGGTGATGCTGGCAGTGAAATTGCAGAAGTCGTTGTAGAACTCCTGTGGTCCGAGGTAAGGAATGCGGTTCCATCCGTCGATATCATCATAGACGGCGATGCGGGGGAAGAAATAGGCGATGAAAAATGCGCCGCTGTCGATCTGGCCGGTGCGGATATGGGAGGTCTTGTTAAGTGTATAGGCAAAGTCAAGGGAGACCGTGGTGGACTGGCCGGGGAGGAGCATGGGGGTGGGAACAAAGAGATCGGTGCCGTCCGCTCCGCGGCGCCGGCGGTTATTGCGGGGGGCGTCGGCTGCCTGGCCGCCGATGATCAGGTTGCTGATGGCCACGCCGTCCGTGAGGTCTTCGGGGCGGACGGGCATCATGCGCGCGGCTCCTTTCATATAGAGATTGGGATACAATTTGAAAAGGAGTTGCCGGAGGGTGTCGGGGCTGTTATTGTTATAGACGATCGATTCAGAGCCGCTGACCAGCCGGGTGTTGGGATCGAAACGAACGCGGATGCTATAGTCGGCGTGATTTTGCCAATAGTGCGGGCCGGGCCGCCCGGAGATGGTCCGGGTGCCTTTGTCAATGGCCTGGCGGATGTTGAGTGGAATGGGCAGAGAGGTTTGGCGTCCGGTGGCCGGATCGGGAGAAGGGTTTTGGGCGAAGGTGACAAGGGTCGGGATGCAGCAAAAAAGGAGGAAAGGGAGACGGTTCATAGCTGCGAATTTATGGGGTTTGCGGCTTTTCGATCCGGCGAAGGTGAATAAAATTTCCGTTCAGGGGGTCGATGAGGAGATCATAGGTTTCTTCATACCCCCTTGAAGCGACAAAGACGCCAATCAGACCCGTAAACCCAAAGCCCAGGAGATAATCGCTGCTATTGGCAGCGACCCGGATGTCGCCCGTAAAGAAAAGATTATCCCGGACCCGTTCAAGGGGATAGAATGCATATTCTGTCGCGATATAAGGTTTGCCTTTATAGACGACGGCATAGAGATCTTTTGGTCGAAGCCTTATCATCCGCAACGAGTCATCGAGAATGTGAATAGAAGAGATCGATCCATCTTTTTTTGTTTTGATGATACCCTGCTTGTCGGGCAGCTGATGACTAAAAGAAGCATAGTGCAGATATATTCCGTCGGTAAAAGACGTGGCCGTATACAGTGGTAAGGCGTGTTCTTCGATGCTGTCCATACGGGTAATGTCGTAAAAAGAATAAGTAGCGGTATCGGTCGGCAGCCTTGTTAATACCCCGGCAATCCAGGCGTCCAGTTGCTTGTTTACGGTCTCTTTCATCGTAAGGCCCGCACCGAATCCATCAAGCAAATCGGTGACGTCGAGGGTGGATAGCTTCCGGTATCCGTTGTTTGTACGGGCAAAGAGGCTAGCTTTGACAAAGAGATACCGGGTTTTCAGGGGTTCGGCAAAGCTGAGGTCCCGCAATTGAAAGAGCAAAGTGCCGTCCATTGCAGTGGAATCGACAATTGAGTCGATGACTTGTTGCAGCTGTGTCCGGATCGGGGTCTTAAAGACCAGCCTGGCATCGATATTATTAAACGGGCCCGTCTGAATCGGCCCGATCAAGACAGTATCCGGCCGGGAATCCATGAATTCAATGTGACGGTATAGGCTCCTGCTGACTTTATGTTTAGGCGGAGTGAGCTCAAAATATCGGACCGGTTGCTGCGCAGACGCGTTAGTGAGGCCCGGTAAAAAGATAAGTGCCGTCAACAGGTATCTGGTCATATTCCAAAATAGGCATTTTAATTGAGATACCGACGGCGGGATCCGTTTCAGGCTCACCGGGCGGCCGGATGGACTTTGAACATAGAGGGTTTGATGGCTCGCGCGGTGTTAAAATAAGTAAAAAATTCCGAGGCTGGCAACTGCTTAACAAAAGGCGGCGTTGGTAATTATGTCCCATTAATGGTCGCCAAACTAATGTTGTTATGAAAAGAACGGCGATCGCACTATTTTGCCTGCTGGGACTGCGCGCCTGGGTCCAGCAGGATCTTGGAATCCGCAACAGCAACTATTCGGGCATCGAGGGTTCACTCCTCAATCCAAGCTCGATCACGGGGACGAAGATCAAGTGGGATGTCCTTGGATTTTCGGCGAATGTGGATTTTGCCAATACGTTCCTTGATGCGCCAAAAGGGTCCCTACCCTTCTTCGGCGTCCGGAGAATTATCAAGGGTAGCATCGATGAGAATCTTTTTCTCACCCGGTATGATCCCGGAAATCCCAATAAAGTATATGACGTGGCGTTGAACGGAGAAATCCCGGGGCCTTCCTTTTTTATGACGGTCAAAAAGAAACAGGTGATCGGGTTCACGATAGCGTTACGGGGAGTGGCGAATATTCGCGATATCACCGGGAATGCGGCGCAGAATTCCTTTGACTATCTTTTGTCGGGAAGCCTTTGGAATACGACCTTCCAGGACCAGTTGGACCTGCGGCAGGTAAATTTCTATGCGGGGGTACCTTATTTCAAATAAACGACCAGCGATGAAAACAAGCGCGATTATTTTAGGATTGTTACTGGCGACGAACTGGACGGTCGATCCTTCCAGCGCAAAAGTAGAATTTAGCGTGAAAGGGCCGTTCGGAACGGTCCACGGAAGTTTCAGCGGATTGAAGGCAGCCATTAATTTCGACCCCGGCGCTCCGGCGGGCGGCTCCATCGAGGCCAGCATCGACGCCAATACGGTTAGTTCAGGGGTCGGCATGCGCAACCATCATCTGAAGACCGAAGAACAATACCTGAACACCGACAAGTACCCGCGGATCTCGTATAAATCGACCAGGATCGAGAAAGCCGGATCGGGATACAAAGCCATTGGCGAACTCACCATAAAGGACGTTACCAAACCGGTCGAGATCCAATTCACCTTTACGCCGAACGGCAACACAGGAGTGTTCAAAGGGGATTTTACGTTCAAGCGGGAGGATTTCCATATCGGAAAGGAGGGCGGCTCGGTAGGCGATATGATCACGATCCACCTCGAGGTGCCGGTGAAAAAATGAGAAAAATAGTCTATCTTGCCGGTTTGTTATCATGGAAAGGATCGATATCTGTTGCATAGGCCATATCACGTTAGATAAGGTGGTCACGAAGCGTTCGGCGGTTTTCATGGCGGGCGGAACCGCATTCTATTTTTCAAATGCACTATCGCGCATGGATGTACGCTACCGGCTTGTTACCGCGGTAGCCTCCGATGGAATGGCGGCGGTCAGGAATTTGCGCCTGGCCGGAGTTGACGTAACGGTGTTGCCCAGCGCCCATACCGTCTATTTCGAAAATATTTACGGCGAGAACCAGGATCACCGGACGCAGCGCGTATTGCGCACGGCTGACCCCTTCCCGGCTGCGGGACTCCCGGAGGCGGGAGCGCGTATCTTCCACCTTGGGCCGCTGCTGGCGGATGATATGCCGCCGGGACTGATCCCGGCCCTGGCCGCTAAAGGGAGGGTGTCGCTGGATGCGCAGGGTTATCTGCGGAAGGTAGTGGATCAGCGCGTAGTCCCGGTCGACTGGCCGGAGAAGATGGAAGCTTTGCGTCATGTCTCGATCCTCAAGACGAACGAAGCGGAGATGGCGGTGCTGACGGGCCAGGCGGGTATCCGTCAGGGCGCAAGGATATTGGCGGACTGGGGAGTCAGTGAAGTTGTCATCACGTTGGGCAGCCAGGGTTCGGTCATTTATACGGAGCAGCGATTCCACGATATTCCTGCCTATGCCCCGACCACTTCGGTCGTGGATGCAACGGGGTGTGGCGATACCTATATGGCAGGTTATCTCTATCAGCGCAACAAGGGGATACCGGCGCAGGGGGCGGGGGAGTTTGCGGCGGCTATGGCTACGCTGAAGATCGAAGCGTCGGGGCCCTTCAACGGCACGGAGGATGATGTGCTCGAGTTGTTGGCCAGCCGTCAGGGTACGGCATTCGTTTCCCGATAACACCCACTTCAAATATAAAATTGTTGCCGATGGAAAGACCGGAGCTTTCACCCCGCGAGGTGCTGGAGATCATGTTGAAGAAGGATCGTTTTACAGCATTGCTGGGTCTCGTCGTCGATGAGATCGGACCCGGGCACTGCAAACTACATTTCCGGGTGACCGATGAGATGTTGAATGGATTCGATATACTGCACGGCGGCGTGCTCTTCTCTGCAAGCGACTCGGCTTTGGCGTTCGCGTGCAATTCGTATGGCAAACTAACGGTGGCGCTGGATGTCAGCATCAGCTTTACCCGGCCGGGAAAGGCGGGAGAGCTACTTACGGTTGAAGCGAAGGAGGCCCACTTGGGGAACCGGATCGGGATTTATGACATCCGAACGACGAATGAAAACGGCGAGCTGCTGTCCCTTTTCAAGGGGACGACATACCGGACCGGGAAACCGGTGGAATAACCGCTTATCCGGTCATATCCCCATTGGTCCTCCCCGGTTTTTAAAAACCCTTGTTTCCCGTTCATTATCAAGCAGTAGTAACATGTCTATTTAATATCATTTTAATTCTTCCTTTACTCAAAATTTACAATCTTTGCCCCCTGTTTACTCCTGCACTGTCTAACGAATTAAACTAAACCCCGGGCGGCGGGCGTAGTATTTGCCGCAGATCAAATAAAATCACCAGCATCGATATGTCAAAAATCGAAT
The DNA here is from genome assembly GCA_035948015.1 of Puia sp. Classification (GTDB taxonomy): domain Bacteria; phylum Bacteroidota; class Bacteroidia; order Chitinophagales; family Chitinophagaceae; genus Puia. The sequence goes on along the minus strand of DASZJO010000149.1, from coordinate 3,877 downwards.
TAGTAGCTTACGCCCGTATCTTATGCTTTGCCTGCTTCTTTTGTCTATCGATTTCCGCGACGTGTCAGACCAACAGCCCCCTCAATAATTCGGACACCGCGCAGACCTACACGCTGGATCAGTGTGTGGTCTATGCCCTCAAGCACGAGCCGTTTATCAATATGGCGATCGTCAACCAGGCAATCGTGAGGGCGACCAATGCCATTGCGACTGCGGGCTGGCTGCCGCAGGTAAATGTGGTGGGGAATTATACGCATTATTTTACGCTGCCGACCTCCTTTATCCGGGATTCAACCGGAAAGACGGTCAATCAGAAGTCCGGGATCGTTAACACGTTTACGCCGACGCTGGCGGTCACACAGACGATCTTCAATCCTGCGCTGGTGTATGCGGTTCATTCTGCCCCCCTTTATGACAAGCAGGCTCAGCAGGTAACGGATAGCAATAAGATCGCGATCATCTCCGCGGTGAGCAAGACTTTCTACAGCCTGCTGAATACGCTCGAGCAGATCAATGTGCTCAAGGAGGATACGGCCCGGCTCAACAAAAATGTCAGCGACACCTATCATCAATTTGTCGGCGGGATCGTTGACAAGACCGATTACGACGAAGCGGTGATCTCGTTGAATAACTCGCTGTTCTTGCTGCGTCAGGCCCAGGAGGCGGTGCGGCCGCAATATGGGCAGCTCAAGCAGGTAATGGGCTATCCGCCGACGGCACATTTCAATGTGGTCTATGACACGCTTCAGATGCAGAATGATATAGCGTTCGATACGACCCAGCAATTGCAATTCGAAAAGCGGATCGAATACCAGTTCCTGCAGACCACCAAGGCTCTGCAGCTCACGACGGTGGATTATTACCGGAAATCATGGCTGCCGACATTGGGGGCATTTTTCGATTATGAGGACGAATTCGAGCATAATTCGATGAGCGGATTTTTCAACCAGGCCTATCCCTTCTCCTATGCGGGGTTGTCATTGAACATCCCGATCTTTACCGGGTTTGCCCGGCTCAACAACCTCAAAAGAGCGCGGTTGCAGTATGACATGCTGGACTGGCAGGAGGTGGAGCTCAAGTCGCAGATCTGGAGCGATTATACTACGGCCATGGCCAATTACAAGAGCAATTTGTTTAATCTGACCGTGTCGCGAGAGAATGTCGTCCTGGCCAGGGAGACTTACGATATCGTCACCTTGCAGTATTCACAGGGTGTCGTCCCTTACCTGAACGTAATAACCGCCGAGACCAACCTGATCCAGTCGGAGCTGACGTACGAGACTTCCATCTTCCAGGTGCTTTCCAGCAAGATCGACCTGGAAAGGGCCATGGGTATCATCACGGTAAATCCTCAATAAAATTATAATCATCGAGTATGAATAGACTGGCATCGATTCCGGTTCTGATTGGCGCCCTGGGGATGTTCTCCTGCAACCAAAAGCCAACCCCTCCTACCCCCCCTGCTCCCGTGAACCTCATGACGGTGACAAAACAGCGCGTCTACTATTACGATAAATATCCGTCGACAACGGTCGCCCTCAGCCAGGTAAACCTCAATGCGCAGGTGACCGGGTATGTCACTTCCATCGCCTTCCAGGAAGGCACGCATGTCCGCAAGGGACAGTTGCTTTATCAGCTCGACCAGCGACTTTACCAGGCGTCTGTAGACCAGGCCCGCGCCAATTTGCGCGTCGACTCCGGTATCCTTCTTCAAACCCAGCAGGATGCCGATCGGTATACCTATCTGGCTAAACACAACGCGGTGGCGACGCAGGTCGTGGATCATGCGGTCATCTCCCTGCAGAATGCCAAAGACTCGGTGATCGCGGCCCAGCAATTGCTCAAGACGGCGCTGACCAACCTCACCTATTCCAATATCTACGCGCCTTTTGACGGCACGATCGGTATCTCCCAGGTCCGTCTGGGTAATCTCGTCAGCGCGGGCACAACCATACTCAATACTATTTCCTCTGACAATCCGATGGCGGTGGATTTCCTGGTGAATGAAGCGCAGCTCCCGCATTTCGAAGAGCTGCAAAGGACACAGCAGGGGCTCGACTCGTTGTTCACGATCCTGCTCCCTGATCAGACGTTGTATCCGCATCTCGGGAAGATCCTTTTCATCGATCGTGCTGTAGATCCGCAAACAGGCACCATCGACATCCGGCTGGCATTCTCAAATCCCCAGTATATCCTTCGCCCCGGGATGAGCACCGTTGTCCGGGTACACAACCAGGACCCTTCCCCGCAAATAGTCGTTCCGAGCAGGGCGGTAGTCGAGCAGATGGGTGAGTATTTCCTGTTCGTCGCCAGGGATACCGTAATGCAGCGGCAGGGATCGGACACAGCCAGGACGCAATCGGATACGGTGGAAACACCCAAGCTTCGCGCCTTTCAGAAGAAGGTCCAGCTCGGGCAGACGATCGGACCGAATGTCGTGATCAAGTCGGGTGTCAACCCCGGTGACCAGATCGTACTGGACGGGGTGCAGGCCATCCATGAAGGGTCCCAGATCAGCGTGGGCCCGGCCAGGGGGGCAGGGAGTGATGGAGCGGCGGGCGGTGATAGTGCGGGAAGAAAAGGAGGCGGCAAATGATTGCGAATACATTTATCAAGCGTCCGGTAACTGCTATGGTGGTGTCTATCGTGTTGGTCATTGCCGGCGCCATTTGCATCCTGACTCTGCCGATCGACCAATATCCTGATATTACGCCCCCCGTTGTGCAGGTAAACGGCCAATTCACAGGCGCGGATGCACAGACAGTGGAGCAAACTGTCGCCACGCCGATCGAGGAGCAGGTCAACGGCAGTCCGGGGATGGAATACATGCAGAGCAACAGCACCAACAATGGCCTGATGTCGATGAATGTCACGTTCAATATCGGAACGAATATCGACATCGCCACGCTGGATGTGCAGAACCGGGTAAGCATCGCCAATCCTCTTCTCCCCGCGGTCGCCGCGCGATTGGGCATCACCGTGCGCGCGATCAATCCCAGCCAGCTGATGATGATCGCGGTTTATTCTCCGAAGGGAACGCATGAAATCACCTTCCTGGATAATTATACGAATATTTTCATCCAGGATGCGCTGCTGCGCGTACCCGGAGTTGGCAGTATCTCCCGGTTTACGGATGATTTCAGTATGCGCATCTGGATGAACCCGCAAAAAATGGCTTCCTACAACATGATGCCCGGGGATATCATCAGCGCCCTCAATACACAAAACGTGCAGGTTGCGGCAGGCAGCGCCGGTGTTCCGCCGCAGCAGAAATCGCAGGCGTTCGAGATCGGCATCCTGGTGAACGGCCGCTTGAGCAAGGTTTCCGAATTCGAAAATATCATCGTCAAGAACAACCCGGCGAAAGGTGAGCTGGTCTACCTCAAGGATGTCGCCCGGGTCGAGCTGGGTAAATTCACTTTTTCCAGCAACTCTTTTGTAGACGGGCATCGGGCTTCCTTCCTGCGGGTCTACCAGGCCCCGGGGAGCAATGCGCTGGAGACCGCTAATGGCATTTATAAAGAGCTTGCGTTGCTTCGGCAGTCCTTTCCCGCGGACGTCGAATATTCGATCCCCTTCGAAGCGGTTACGGTCGTCAAGGTCTCGATGGCGGATGTCGTGCGGACCCTTTTTATGACGCTGGGTCTGGTAGCGATCGTGGTATTCGTATTCCTGCAGAACTTCCGCTCCACGCTCATCCCCATCCTGGCCATCCCGGTGTCTATTATGGGGACCTTTATTTTCTTTTACCCGCTGGGGTTCACCATTAATACGCTTACGATGTTCGGTTTCGTGCTGGCCATCGGCATCGTGGTGGATGACGCCATTATCGTTGTAGAAGCGGTCCAGCACTATATGGATGAACAGGGGTTGTCGG
>DASZJO010000148.1:0-8654 GCA_035948015.1 Puia sp. | reverse complement strand
GATGGCATAGGGCTCATTGGTTGGTTCGAGCAACCCGGTCAGGAGGTATTCTTCCTTTAACGGCTGGGGAGCGAGCTTGGGATAAATGCAGGAGGATCCAAGGAACATAAGCTTCTTTACTCCCGAGCGGTATGCCGCATCGATAGTGTTGTTTTGGATCATCAGATTATCATACAGGAATTCGCCGCGATAGATATTATTTGCCAGGATCCCCCCTACTTTGGCTGCCGCCAAAAAGACATAGTCCGGTCGTTCCTGCTCAAAAAAGGCCTGCACCGCCCGCTGATCCTTCAGATCGAGCTGCGCCGAAGTCCTGCCGATCAGATGGGTGAACCCCGCCTTTCCCAGCCGGCGCCAAATCGCCGACCCCACCATGCCGCGATGTCCCGCGATGTATATTTTGTCGTTGAACTGCATGTTACTCGTACTGGTTTTTGATATAAAATCCCGAATCTTTTAAGATCCGTTCCCTTCTGAATAACTGGATGTCCGAATCCACCATTTCCTTGACGAGCATGGCGAGGTCATAATGCGGCTTCCAACCCAGTTTGGCCATCGCCTTGGAAGGGTCGCCAATCAGCAAGTCCACTTCCGTAGGCCGGTAATACCGCTCATCCACTGCCACCACTTCTTTGCCCGTTTCGACAATAAAATCCGGATTGCTGCTGGCAGCTACGATCCCCACCTCCTTCTCGTTTTTGCCCCTGAATTCCAGCTCTACCCCAATCTGCGCAAAGGCCATCCGGACAAATTCCCGGACCGGTGTGGTGACGCCCGTCGCAATGACATAATCTTCGGGCTCCGGCTGCTGCAAAATCCGCCACATGGCCTCCACATAATCTTTCGCATGTCCCCAGTCACGCTGCGCATCGAGGTTCCCGAGAAATATCTTATCCTGAAGCCCAAGCCCGATCTTGGCTACCCCGCGGGTGATCTTCCGGGTAACAAACGTCTCACCCCGCAGCGGCGATTCGTGATTGAAGAGGATGCCGTTCGTCGCATACATCTTATAAGCCTCGCGGTAATTGACGGTAATCCAATAGGCATACAGCTTGGCTACCGCATAGGGAGAACGGGGGTAGAACGGGGTCTTCTCATCCTGTGGAACTGCCTGCACCAACCCGTATAGCTCGGACGTAGATGCCTGATAGATCCGGGTCTTTTTGGTGAGACCAAGAAGCCTTACCGCCTCGAGAATCCGGAGCGTACCGATCCCATCGGCGTTGGCTGTATATTCAGGGGTCTCAAAGCTGACATGTACATGGCTCATCGCGGCCAGATTATAGATCTCGTCCGGCTGGACCTCCTGGATGATTCGGATGAGGTTGGTGGAATCGGTCAGATCGCCGTAGTGCAACGAAAAATGTACATCCGATTCATGCGGATCCTGATAAAGATGATCGATCCTGTCCGTATTGAAAAGAGAACTGCGCCGTTTGACCCCGTGCACGATATATCCTTTCTTCAGCAGCAATTCACTTAGATAAGCTCCGTCCTGTCCGGTAACGCCAGTAATGAGCGCGACTTTAGCCATGGGCCTGATTTAGGTAATTATAAATTGAGTGATCTTCCTTAAGGGCTTGAGATATAAGGTAAAGAAATAAGGCTTCAATCCGTTCAACTTCCATGCCAGCCGGTCTTCCCGATTCGCGCGTAGCCGGTTCCGCAGTGACGAATTGCTCATCCCGCCGGCCCGCATTTTCACGATGACCCGCGGAATATAATATGTCGTCTCGCCAAACCTGAGCAGGATCCGAAGCATCAGCTCATAGTCAGCCGCGGATCGCAGTTCGGTGTTGAAAAGCCCGATCCGCTCATACACTTCCTTTCGTACAAAAAAGGTCGGGTGTGGCGGCATCCAGCCAAAATAGAAGCTGTTCTTTCGGAACGGCCCCGTGATCCAGGTCCGTTTGACCTTGTCGAGATCATGCGGATGCACATATTGAAGATCGGCATACACGGTCATGACCGAAGGATCGGCAAATGCCTTTGCAACTGCGGAAAGCACAGATGGGTCGATATAAATATCATCGGAATTTAGAATCCCGACCACATCCCCGGTAGCCATCCCGATTCCTTTGTTCATGGCATCATAGATGCCCTTGTCTTTTTCGGAAATTATCTTCGCAACATGTGGAAAATTGGCCACGATTTCGAGCGTGCCGTCGGAGGACCGGCCATCCACGATTATATGCTCGATATCGGGATAGTCCTGCCGGCAGACGGAGGTCAACGTGTCCGTCACCGTTGCAGCACTGTTATAGGTTGCTGTGATAACCGAGATCTTCATGTTGCTCCTTAATGTTTTAATGCAACCAGCAGGGCAGCTGCAGCCAGCAGCAGGGCTATCCAATTGAGCCAGGCCGTCGAAGCCGGCTTCGCCTCTCTGTTAGCCGCCGGTTCACGCATTGGCGCGGCACTTCCGGCACCCGCGGCGCCTTCGGCGCCGCGCACCGCCACCGCTACCGCCATTCCCCCCGCATGCGCAATCGATACACTAAACCCCGGGAAAACAGGCTTCCCCTCCGCTGTATGCCCGATCCCGATCGTTTGAAAAGGCCGGTTGCGAAATTGTCCATCTGCCTTGACGATGGCCTCTTTGACCGCAAACAACCCTGCCAGCGAAGCATAAGGATCAGCCTGCAAAATACAGTACGCCATTTCGGCTGAGGTAAAATTCGCCAAATAGAAAGCATCCTTCCGCAGATCTGCCACCTGCAGCATCGCCGCCACCTCCTCGATATCGATGCCGACACCCGGCGAATCCGTACTCTCTCCTGTCCGCGGCCGAATCACCGGAATCGAGACCATGCGCGCCGCCGTGTCCTCCGTACCCCCTGCACCCCGTGTATCGCCCTGCCGCTGCAGCAAGTCGCCGAATACCTTTATCCCGGCATAATCATTGACGACAACTCCCTCCTCTTCCAGCCGCGCATACATCCGGTGTAAAAGGATCGAACTCTTCAGCGCTGTCCGGTCGATAGGGGTGCCTGCAGCGATTTGCTCCGCCGGGACTTTTATAAATACAGAAACGATCTCCCTTATCTTTTCTTCCATAACTGACATCCTTTTGGGCAAGAACTGAAATCCTTTTGGTAAGATCTAAAATCCTTTCAGGCAAGCCTGGCATATATAACCATCCGCGCCCTCCGGCGTGACGCAACGAACAAAGCCGGCGCCGCCCAGGTCTTCACGGAGTGTCTTGAAGCACTTGAAACACACAATATCCATGCGGAACGACCCATCCGAAGGCCGGTAGGACTCAAGCCGCTCCGTCAGCTCTTTTAAAAAACGCGCGGCCGTTCTCCCTTCCGTCACCCGGTGATCAAACGTCAGACTTAGCATACAACGCTGGAGTTTGCTGTCAATGGACGATACCCCAAGAATGGCGCTGTTCATCCTGTTGACCAGCGGCCGAAAAAAGGCGACACCTTCCGCGGAAAGATCGGTGATCGTGAAGGTCACTTCCGTCAGGTCCCCCACTTGCAATGCATCATCCAAATAGTTGCCCGACAACCGGAGGATGTCGTTTTCGATCTCGGCGATGCTTTTATTGCCCGCCCCGGCAATCTTTACCACTTTTAGCCCCTTGTCGATATCGATGGCGAAACCCGGATTAACCTCCCGGTAAACCGCCACCCCGTCACCGGAAAACCAGGCGTTGAGCAGTGGATAGTCTGCCAGCAGCCGCGATGTTTCATAGACAATGACCGGCAACAGCGAGTCCTTTAAATAGCGGAGCGCCGGATTGAGATGCGTAAATATTCCCTCGACCTCCACATAGCTATTGACAGTGCTGGTAAGCCCTGTCGCCTGCACATCGGATAGATATTCGATCTCCCGCCGTTTCGCTGAAGTAAGCCGCTCGACAATGGCTTTGGCCGGATCAACCGCCTGCACTGCCGCCGCTGACCCCGCCCCCGCTGGCCTCTGCGCCGCCGGTTTTAGAAAACTCGCTACATCTGCAGCCGTTACAAAGTCAAAACCCCGGAAAACCGCCTTGTCCATACCCGACGATACGATCAGCGCGTCTGCCTCATGAGAAAAGACAGTTTCGCCTTCCCAGTTGCGCGTAACCGCCGCCGATACCGGCATTTCCACCTCATGCCCGTTGAGTGTAGCCGGCGGTGCGGCCAGCGCACCCTGCCCGGCCGACGTACCCCGCCCCCCCGGCAAATCCGGCGTACCCGCCGGACCCCCGCGTCCAGCGACCGGCGCCGCCGCAGCCTCCCCCTCCTCACTATAGATCCGCGCCACCACTTCATTTACCTCATAGTCGCGACCCGCCTCACACAAATATTGTATATACCCATCCTCCGGCGCCGCCACATCGTACGTCGTCTTGGAAGTCTCCAACACCATTATAAGATCGCCATTCCGCACCTGCGCCCCACTAGCCAACGGAATCTCCACTACCGTAAGTGTGGTATCATTCACCGCCAGCAGCGGGACCAGTATTTCCTTAATTAATGCCATCAGGAAACGCTTGTCTTTATCATTAGGAAAAACTTGTCTTTATTTCCCGGAGGATCCTCACCTTATCCGGAAGCACGATGTTTTCCAGCGACTTGACCGACGGGATTGGCACGGGATGGGCCGCAATCCGCCTGGCGGTGATCTTTTGCGCCATCCTTTCCATGACCCCCGCGATGAGCTCGCCGCCGACACCCGCAAACGCGCTGCCCTCCTCGATCACCAGCAGCCGCCCGGTCCGTTTGACGGAGGCCGCCACCAGGTCCAGCGGAAGCCGTGAAATACGCGAAGGGACTATGAGCTCGGGCAGCCGGTCCGTCTCCAGAAAGACCTGTTCGAGCATCCCCGCCACCAGATCCGCCATCCCCCCATACGATACGATGGTCAGCGTGGGGACCGAAACCGCCGGCCGGATCCGTACGGTCGGAAAAACATCATCGTCACACTCCGCTATAAAATTCTTCGGGATATGCTGCAGGATCTTTTTGCCATAATCGGTCTTGTTTTCCAGCATGATAACCGGATGCTCCTGTTGCATCACGGCGCGATAGACGACTGCCGGATCGAGAAAAGTATTCAGCGCCACCGTGGTCACATTGTCGATACCTACAAGGAATTTGTCCAGCGATTGTGAATGCGTCGGCCCATACCCCCTTCGGCCACCCATCGGCGTTCGAATGACGACCGGGCAATTCACCTTTTTGTTGAACATGTGATGGAATTTCGACGCATGATTGACGATCTGATCGAAGGCCAGCGTCATAAAGTCGCCAAACATGATCTCGGCAAATGGCTTGAATCCGTTCAGCGCAAGCCCATTGGAAATTCCGGTGATCGCCGCCTCGGAAATAGGCGTCGAAAATACCCGGTCCGGCCGCAGAAAAGACAGCTCCTTGGTGACCTTGAAGGCGCCGCCATACGGCGACAGAATATCCTCGCCGATAAAGATGGCCCGCTCATCCGCAACGATTATTTCGCGAAAGAACTGATTAACCAATTCCACCTGCCGTTTATTGATCGGCTCCAGCGGCTTCCAACTACCACCCGAACCGGCGGCAGAAGGTTCATAATATTCCTCAATCGGCAGTTCACCTTCCAGCAAAATCTCTTCCACCATCCGATCGACCTCCTCATCCACCGCCTCCTTATACAGTTGATAGTAGGAAGGGGACTCGCGGCAAAAACTATTCAAAAAATCTTTCTCCCGGTAATGGGCAACATCCGCCGGATCCCGGTCATCATCCCCTTTGGAATGGGCATTGAGCCGGTAAGTCTCCACTAAAAAAAAGCAGGGCTTGCTCTCTTCCCGGACATAGTCGATCGCCTCCTGCGCCTTTTGCATCAGCGTCTCGGGCGACCAGGTGTCGCCATGACCTGTCCGGATATCGAACGCCCGGGCCCTGGCAAGGATATCTCCTGCAAGGTTGACATGCTGAGGCGTGGATTGAGCATAGTAGTTATTCTCGCAGACGATCAGGAGTGGGATCTCCCACTTCGAAATAATATTCATCGTCTCATATAACGCCCCCTCTCCCAATGTACCGTCTCCGATATAGACTACTCCGATCGCCCCGCGCTGCCGTAGTTTATTCCCCAGGGCATATCCCGCCGCAACCGGAACGATCCCACCCTGGATCCCGTTGGAAAAAAAATTATTGTGACACAAGTGCTGGCTGCTGCCGATGCCGCCGCAGGTACCTGAAGCTTTTCCCAATAGCTCGGCCATCAACCCCCGGACATCCCCCGTAAAGGCGATGTAATGCCCATGACACCGATGATTGGAAAAGACAAAATCCTTCTTCTTTAGCTGCCCCGCAAACGCCAACGCAGAGAACTCCTGGCCTACGCAGGTATGAACTGTGCCATTCAGCTTGCCCAACGAAAAAAGCTCGAGGAATTTCTCCTCGACCTTCCGGATGCGGAGCGCCTCCCGGATAATACGGTGATTGATCGCTATTCGATTATTTACCATGGCGTTCCTTTAAACGCAAAAAGTACGATTCAAGGTATTTATAGGACAAAGATGACACTAAAACGGTTCCCCCGAGCATCAATACGAGGTAAACCGCGCCCAATTTGCCGAAACCCAGCCTGTCGGCCAGACGCCAGCGGATAGAAGCATAGCGTAAGACATAGTCTACCAGCATGTGATACATGTACAACCCATAGGAGATTACCCCCAGATAAACAAATGGCTGCTTTTCCAAATTGATGGCAGGCCTTTCCAGCAATGAAGAGTTCAGGATCAGCAACCCGTACAGGACGGCCAGCCCGAAATGGAGGAACGGGTCTTCGATCACCGGATATCCCGGCACCCCCACGACAAAATACCAGACAATGAGCAGGAATACCAGCCACTGCATGGCCGGCCTGGCAAAAATGGACCTGCGGTACTGCTCCGGCCGCGCGAAGTGGATCCAACCGAAAAGCCCGCCCATGGCCATGGCGTAGAACTTCTGCGAAAGGAAAAAGCTGCGGAGAACAGCGGAGAACGGGAACATCCGGTAATATACCAGCGCGTACCAAACGAGCGAAAAGGTCAGAAAAAAGCCGATCAGAACGATCAGCTTATGCCGAAACAACTTCACCAGCGGGGACCAGAAGAGATAATACTGTTCCTCTACCCCGATGGACCATAGCGGATGCAACACCGCCGTCGGATACATCGCAGAAGCCAGATTCGGCAGAAAGAAAATGAACAGCAACGCTCCCGTCAGCAGCGGGAACTCGAACAGCCGTTGTCCCGTTACCCGGGGGAGGATTAACCCAAGCCCGACAAATGCGATCAGCACGATCACAAAATACAGCGGCCAGATGCGGAATACCCGGCGGAGGTAAAACTCCTTTATAGATACCGTCGATGTCCTGGCGATTTCCTTTTGCAGCAGCCACGTAATCAGGAACCCGCTCAGGGTGAAGAAGAATTCCACCGCTTCCCAGCCCCGGTTGAAAACGGCCCAATTGACAAACCGGTAGTCCCCCAGCTTGTTCATCGAGATCTGCCAATGCGAAATGATCACAAAAAATGCGGCGAAGAACCTCATCGTGTTGAGGCCTTTCAGATAGGAGGAGCTGTTTTTCATGTTTTGGACTTAGCGAACGATCCTGCGAAGCACGGGAATTGCAGGATTTCCTTTGTAGATGGTGTAGGGCTGGAGATCGCTCTCGGCAACCGAATTGACCCCCAGAATACTATGCGTGCCGCAGCGACTGCCGCCCGCGACGACCGCCTTTGCTCCGATCCAGACGCCATCCTCCAGCACAATGGGGCTGGAGATAAAATCAAACGTTTCCCGTGCTGCGTCATGGCTGCCCGTCAGCAGCAGACAACCCTGAGAGAGTGTAACATTGGCGCCGATAATCACTTCCGACAAATTGTCGATCCATACTTCCTCCCCGATCCACGAATGATCGCCTACCTGCAGCTTCCACGGGAATTTGATGTTAACGGCCGGCTTCACCACCACCCCCCGCCCCAACCGCGCGCCAAACCAGCGGAGCAACGCAACCTTTACCGCGCTGAATATATTCAGGGGGTTTTTGAAAAAAATAACATTCACCCCGTACCAGGCTATTTGTTTAAATCGTGAAGCCCCGATGTCTATCGTGGTCCGGTATGCTGAATTATCGACCCGCCGCGGTAAAGTGGAGCTCATGCGAACAATTGAAAATATTGACGGAAAAGTTCCGGATTATCAATAAAACGATGGGCATACTCCCAAGCCGATCGGGCCCATTCGTCAAAAACCTGCTGATCCCAACCCGCCGTTTCTTCCACCACCCGTGCAAATCCGGAGGGGTCACCCAGGGGCAGATCCCAGCCCGCTTGCTTCGCCGTTAATCCCAGCCAGGGCGTCTGATCGCTGATAAGGACCGGTCGCCCGGCCAGCAATGCCTCGAAGATGGAATGCCCGAAATTCTCACCGGTCGTCGGCAATACAAAAATATGATGCTGCTGCAAAAGCGGCATCAACTCGTCATTTCGCCGCGGCCCCAGATAGTCCACCGAAATATTCGCAGGAAGTTGCGCGATCAAAGCCTGGCATTCCTGCCAATACCCCTTGTCTTCAACGGGTCCAACTACCGTCAGCCCGACGGTAGACCGCACGCCCGCTGATAATGTCCGCAGGAAGAACAGGAGGTTCTTGATCGATACCAGCCTGGCCACAAAGATAAACCTT